>JAITWF010000009.1 GCA_031285415.1 Deferribacteraceae bacterium | reverse complement strand
AGCTGCAAATATGTCTACGACCTTGCAGAGCTTTGGTATCAGCACACAGGGCTACCGTTTGTATTTTCGCTATGGCTTATCCCTACCGCCTCCAAAGATAAACCTGCTGTGCGTATGTTATATAGCGAGTTAGCGAAGATCGTGTCAAAGGTGTATAATCAAGGTGAATTTTATGCTACGGAGTTTCTCAAACGGTTTCCCGATAGCTTCAAAAGGGAGCAACTAGTTGAATATTGGCAGCATATATATTATAATATAAGTGACGAAGAGATTGCTGGATTGAAATTATACTACAAATTATCAGGATATGAGGGTGAGTTATTATGGTTCGATTAGGTGTTAATATTGATCATGTGGCAACGCTACGAAACGCTAGAGGGGGCATGGAACCGGAGCCGCTCACAGCCGCCGCAGTGGCAGAGCTTGGTGGCGCAGATGGGATCACGATCCACCTTCGTGAAGATCGCAGACATATAAAGGATGACGACGTAGCACAGATTCGCAAGATCTCAAGGCTTCCACTCAACCTCGAGATGGCGTGCAGCCGTGAGATCGTGCAGATCGCCTGCAACACCCTCCCCAATAGCTGCACACTGGTGCCAGAGCGGCGTGAGGAGCTGACAACCGAGGGAGGGCTAGACGTTGCAGGTCACTTTGATAGCGTCAAATGGGCTGTCTCTACCCTTATAGACAAGGGAATCAAGGTGAGCCTCTTTATCGACCCTGAGGAGCGACAGATTGAATACGCCGCAAAGACAGGGGCGCAGTTTATCGAGCTGCACACAGGGGCGTACGCTAACGCTACAGGCGACTTGCAAAAGGAGGAGTTGAATAAACTCTATATCGCCGCCGCTTTCGCCCAAGACGCAGGGCTTATCGTAAACGCTGGGCATGGGCTGAACTATCAGAATACCACAGATGTAGCGCAGATTCATGGCATATATGAGCTAAATATCGGGCACTCTATCATGTCGAGGGCGATCTTTACAGGGCTACAGAGGGCGGTAGAGGATATGAAGCAGATCTTAGCTAGAGCGAATAGATGATCGGCTGTGATATCATAGAGATCGAGCGGATCAGGCAGAGCTACGCCAAATATGGCAGGTCGCTACTCGACCGTATCTTATCAATTTCAGAGCAGGAGATCTTTTTTCAAAGGAATGAGAGTATAAACTTCCTTGCAGGTAGATTCGCAGGGAAGGAGTCGGTGGCGAAGGCGTTCCGTACAGGGATCGGCGAGCATATCTCGTTTGTAGATATCGAGATACTGCCAGACTCCGCAGGTGCGCCTACAGTGAGCATAAAGGGGACACCTGCACCAGAGATAGAGATCTCGATCTCTCACTGCAAGGAGTATGCGATAGCGATGGCAACGAAGTAATGCCCCAAACACCCCCCCTTGAGGGGGAGTCGGCAACTTGTTGCCGGTGGGGGGTAAAGACCCCTCCCCGAAGCTAAAGCTTCGACCCTCCCTCAAGGGGAGGGTGTTAACTGCATTTAGTAGTTCACTACACGTAGCTCAAAGTAAGCCTGCGGATGTTTGCACACTGGGCAGAGCTTCGGCGCATTTGCGCTATCGTGGATATGTCCACAGTTGCGGCAGATCCAGACGCTCTTCTCATTTTTAGCAAACACTACGCCATCTTCAATATTTTTAGCAAGTTTGCGATAACGCTCCTCATGCTCCTTCTCGATATTGCCTACAGCCTCAAATAGGAAGGCGATATCGGTGAACCCCTCCTCACGAGCTTCGGCTGCCATACGCTTGTACATCTCTGTCCACTCGCCATTTTCGCCATCTGCTGCTGCTTTCAGGTTCTCAACTGTAGATGGAATGTCGCCACCGCAGAGGAGTTTAAACCAGATCTTCGCATGCTCCTTCTCATTCACAGCGGTCTCTTCAAATACAGCTGCTATCTGCTCGTAGCCCTCTTTCTTCGCCTTACCTGCAAAGTATGTGTACTTGTTGCGTGCTTGGCTCTCGCCAGCGAAAGCCTCCATCAGATTCTGCTCAGTCTTGCTACCTTTTAGTTGTGGCATATTCTATCTCCTCTTTTATAGTTTTTTAAGTAAAAGCTCTACTGCGTCCTTAGGGAAACCCTCTGGCGCACTGTCGAGCATAGATTGCAGTAACTCTCTTGCTTGTACACTCTGCGGCAACATATATCCAGCTTCACGCACAATATCCTCCGCCATACGAAGGTTGGATTTAGCTATGGCTGTTGCAAACTGCTTTGTTACAGGGTCTTGCGTGGATCTAGCGATCTCTAACGCTATCTGCTCCTGCTCTACCTTGCTCTGCACTAAAGCGAGCTGTGTAGCGATCACACTCTTCACCTTTGGCTGTTGTGGCGGATAGCTATCGGGAACGATCGATATTGCGCCAGCAGGGCAGGCAGCGGCACAGGCGGAGCAGCCAGCGATACATTTGCTAGCGTCGATAATGCTATTTTCGGTATCAGTAGCCCCTGTAGGGCAGACGTATAGACACATACAATCTTTGTCGCACATGCGAATATTTCTGAATGCTGGCATAGCTCTACCCCCTTTTGACCTCTAATATTTTGTGCTTCGGCACCTTGCAGATAGGGCAGAGCTCTGGGGGCGTATTCCCTACGTAGACAAATCCGCATATATCGCAGATGAAAATCTTGTTATTTGCAAGCATCGCTTCGCCCTCTTTGTCGAAGCGTTTAAGTAACACGTCGCACATTGCAGACACCTTTTTGCTCCACGTAAGGGAGCGAAGTGCGCCCCTGTCGGCGGCAGCTTGTGCGCTTGCATTTGCAGCTGGGAAGCTCTCGGTCTGGTCTCTATTAAGTAGATCAGCTATATCTGTAAAGGTTTTGCCGCTTTCGGTTCTAGCCTTAGATTTATAGTAGTCGGCGATCTTATTGAACGCTTCCATCTCGGCATTTAGACGCTGCTTTTCGCAACCTTTTGCTAAGCTAGAGCAGATAGCAGAGATCTCACCAGCGGAAAGCTCACGCAGTTCTTCATCATGATGTTTCACTTAGTAACCTCCTTGCATGTGGGGCAGATACCGCTAAATGTCAGCGTATGGCCTGTAATCTCAAACCGATCCATCCCTACAAGCTGTGCAGATAGATCGGGAAAATCGACATTGACGTCATAAACAAGTTTACACTCTTCGCAAATAAAATGATAGTGCTTTTGGCAGTGGTGGTCGTAGTGCGCTGCGCCGTAAAAATTGCCGATATTCAGAAGCTCGCCAGCCTCCACCATCTGCGCAATATTGCGATATACAGTGGCTTTGCTGATCGAGGGATGCTTGCGCACAACAGCCGCATAGACCTGCTCCGCCGTAGCATGGCAGTCCAGCTCGGATAGCGAATCAAAGATTATCTTGCGCTGCACAGTATTACGCTTGCCATCAAGCCGCATAACAACTACCTCTTTCTATTTGATAATGATTATTATAAAGGAATAAATATTTAATGTCAATATTTTAATGCAATCTTATTTCGCGGATGTCTTGCCGTCAGGATCTGGCGCTGCTTTTCGGTGGTGACTAGCGTGTATATCTGCGTTGTCTGAATCGAGCTATGCCCCAACATTCGCTGTATATATCGGATATCGACATCCTCCTCGAGCAGTAGCGTAGCAAATGAGTGTCGAAACATATGCGGCGTCACGTTGGTTGCAATTCCAGCCCTTATCCTAAACTTTCTTAACATAAACCGCACAGATTGCTCTGAAATGCGTGATGAGAAGCGATTGATAAAGAAGAAAGCAGATGGACTAAACGCCTCCTGATATTGCCGTAAAATTGAGAGTACTTCGTCATTTCCAATCTGAATTATACGCTCCTTCGAGCCTTTCCCCATGATATAGATATTCCCCTCCTCCAGGTGAACATCATCCGCTTTGAGAGAGCATAGCTCCGATACACGCATACCCGTTGCAAATAAGATCTCCATAATCGCAACGTTGCGCAGTGCAGCACAATTAGCATGTGCTGTCTTAGCATTCGCCCACTCCTGATGAACCGCCGCCAAAAGCTGCTCAATAACTCTCAACGGTATTATCTTAGGGAGTATCTTCGGCTCTTTGAATTTTGTCTTAATCTTACGGATAGGGTTTGCGTCAATGATCTCCTCAAACTCAAGATAGTTGAGAAATGCTCGAACGCTTGCAAGCTTCCGCTTAGCCGCTTGCGGCATATACGTTTTATGAAGGTATGTTATATAGTTTGAAATAGTCGATTTTGAAAGATTCTGATTATTATTATGCGATAAAAACTGCTTTAGATCGATTGAGTACGCCTGAATAGACTTTATACTTAGCTTCTTCTGATACTCACAGTAATATAGATACGCCTCAACCTCTTGCCGAATATCAATCATCTTTAAACTCCTAAATTGCTGTATTATACGGCAATTTAGGAGATATAAAAGATATAAATTGAACGAAGACGGACATGTGCCGTCGCAGTGAATCCCTAAAGGAAGGGGAGGTTGGGAAGGGGAAACCTTGGTTGCCCCTCCCAGTCAATTACATCATTCCCATTCCGCCCATACCACCCATACCATCCATTCCGCCGCCCATAGGAGCCTCTTTCTTCTCTGGAATTTCGGTAATAACTGCCTCTGTTGTGAGCATAAGCCCTGCAACAGATGCTGCGTTTTGCAATGCTGTGCGTGCGACTTTAGTTGGGTCGATAACGCCAGCTTTTATCATATCTTCATACTCTTCAGATGCTGCATTGAATCCGAATGCCGATGTTCTGGCATCTTTCACTTTATTAACTACGATAGAGCCTTCAAAGCCAGCGTTTTCAGCGATCTGGCGTAGTGGAGCCTCAAGAGCTCTACGGATGATCTCAACGCCAACCTGCTGCTCTTTCGACACTTTAAAGCCTTTCAGCGTTGCCATAGCACGGATAAGAGCCACGCCGCCTCCAGGAACTATACCCTCTTCAACAGCCGCTTTAGTAGCGTTCAGAGCATCTTCCACACGAGCTTTCTTCTCTTTCATCTCGGTCTCTGTAGCTGCGCCAACTTTGATAACGGCAACGCCGCCAACGAGCTTCGCAAGACGCTCCTGGAGCTTCTCACGGTCGTAGTCAGATGTAGTATCTTCGATCTGCTTGCGGAGCTGATTTACACGAGCTTTGATCTCCTCTGCCTTGCCAGCGCCCTCAACGATTGTTGTGTTATCTTTGTCAACGACGATCTTTTTTACCTGTCCTAGGTCTTCTAATGTGATACTATCCAATTTTACGCCTAGATCTTCAGAGATAACCTGTCCACCTGTTAATACAGCGATATCTTTCAACATCTCTTTGCGGCGATCGCCAAAGCCTGGAGCTTTAACGGCTACACAGTTTAGCGTGCCACGGAGTTTGTTCAATACGAGCGTTGCAAGAGCCTCACCCTCGATATCCTCTGCGATGATCATGAACGGTGCGTTCTGCTTCACGATCTGCTCAAGGATAGGAAGGATCTCCTTCATGTTGCTAATTTTCTTCTCATGAATAAGAACATAACACTTCTCAAAAACAGCTTGCATTGTTTCATGATTTGTAACGAAATATGGTGATAGGTAGCCACGATCAAACTGCATACCCTCAACAACGTCAAGGAGTGTATCGGTAGATTTATTCTCTTCGATGGTGATAACGCCGTCTTTACCGACCTTCTCCATAGCGTCTGCTATGATTGTGCCGATCTCGGTGTCGTTGTTAGCAGAGATCATGCCGACCTGTGCGATCTCCTTCTTCCCTTGGATCGGTTTAGAGATCTTTTTAAGCTCCTCAACTACACGCTCAACGGCCTTGTCGATACCACGCTTGATCTCCATTGGGCTTGCGCCAGCAACGACATTTTTAATCCCTTCGGTGTATATAGCCTGTGCAAGCACTGTAGCGGTAGTGGTGCCGTCGCCAGCGATATCGCTAGTTTTAGAGGCAAC
>JAITWF010000156.1 GCA_031285415.1 Deferribacteraceae bacterium | reverse complement strand
GCACCGAACCACGCTCGTGGTCGGCATGTTGTAGTTGAGGAGAGACTCCTTCAACTGCAAGCAGAGTCGGAATCTTTTACAGAAATTTACAACGCTCAAGCAGAGTTTGGGATTATCACCTCTGGTATCCCATTCCAGTACGTGCAGGAGGCTCTCCCCGACTATGCAATCTTGAAACTCGGCATGGTCTACCCCCTTCCGATGGAGAGGATTCGTGCGTTCGCCTCTACGGTGAAGAAACTCTACGTGGTAGAGGAGCTTGACCCTATAATAGAGACGGAGCTAAAGGCGGCAGGAGTTGAGATTGCGCCGTTAAATAGATCTATCCTAGGTGAGCTATCCACAGAGACTGTATCAACTCTCTTCGGCGGTTCAGTTAATAAATCTGCACCTACAGAGCCTTTACCGCAACGTCCACCTAATATGTGCGCAGGCTGCTCGCATAGAGGGATCTTCTATGCAATAAACCGCCTTAAACTAACCGTTACAGGCGATATAGGCTGCTATACCCTTGGATATATGGAGCCACTCTCCGCCGTTGACTCGTGCGTATGCATGGGAGCAAGCGTCTCTATGGCGCACGGATTTGATAGAGGGAGCGGCGGCGCACTGGCGAAGAGTGCTGTAGCCGTTATCGGCGACTCCACCTTCCTACACACAGGGATAAATGGACTTATCAATAGCGTGTACAATCAGGGTGCCTCGACCGTTATAATTATGGACAATAGGATCACAGGGATGACCGGACATCAGGCGAACCCTGGCTCTGGAATCGATATAAAGGGGAACCCTGCCCCACAGGTTGACTTTGAGGTGATCTGCCGAGCAGTTGGCGTGAAACATGTACAGGTGGTCGATCCATTCGACGTTGATCTCTGCATGAGGGTATTGAAAGAGGAGACGGCTCGCCCCGAAGTGAGCGTCATCATCACAAACCGCCCATGTATCTTCGCCGATAAAGCGGCAATCAAGGCACCTTACGCAATCTCTACAACCGAGTGCTGTGGCTGTAAAGCGTGCCTAAGGATCGGTTGCCCTGCTATATCGTGGCGTGAAGCAGATAGACAGGCGTATATCGATCCAGCGCAGTGCACCGGCTGTGGGCTTTGCCCGAAGGTGTGCAGATTTAACGCTATCTCTCAGAGGGAATCATGAATAAAACCATATCAGTACTGATGGTTGGCGTTGGCGGACAGGGGATAGTGCTTGCAGGCAACGTTCTTTGCAGTGCCGCAATGTACGCTGGCTACGACGTTAAGAAGAGCGAAATTCACGGCATGGCACAGCGTGGCGGCAGCGTCGTCTCACATGTGCGCTTCGGCGAAAAGGTCTTCTCACCTGTTATTCCACAGGGGGGAGCCGATTACCTGATATCGTTCGAGCGAATTGAATATTTAAGATATCTATCATACGTATCGCAGAACACCACGCTGATACTGAACTCTCGCCGAATACTCCCCCCTGGCGTCGCTATGGGGACGCAGAGCTATCCAGACGAGATTATAGAGCGTGAAAAGTCCAGATTTGCTACTGGCGTAGAGTTTGACGCCGACGACCTCGCCCTTCAAGCTGGCAACGCAAAGGCGGCAAGTAGCGTTATGCTTGGGAAACTCGCCGAGTTCCTCGATATAAGCGCAGAGGCGTGGATGAAGGCGATGCAGGATAATATCCCAGCGAAGTTGATAGAGGTTAACGATAAAGCGTTTAAGAAAGGATTGGCACACAAAGCATGAGATTATCGCAATTTTTTATACAGACGTTACGAGAGGCACCAGCCGAGGCAGAGATCGCTAGCCATGTGATGATGATGAGGGCTGGCATGATACGCAAAGTCGCCGCTGGCGTGTATAGCTATATGCCGCTAGGGCTACGAGTGGTGCGCAAGGTGGAGAATATCGTGCGCAAATGCATGAACGACGCTGGCGCTGTGGAGCTTCTTATGCCATCTATGGTGCCAGCAGAGCTTTGGCAGGAGTCTGGCAGGTGGCAGCACTACGGCAAAGAGCTACTTCGCATAAAGGATCGCCATGGCAGAGAGTTCTGCTACGGCCCTACGCACGAAGAGGTTATCACCGATATCGTACGCAATACGATCAAATCGTACAAACAGATGCCAGTCAATCTATACCAGATACAGACTAAATTTCGTGATGAGGTGCGCCCACGCTTCGGACTGATGAGGGGGCGTGAGTTTATCATGAAAGACGCATACTCCTTCGACGTAAACGACGAAGGGGCGCAGGTTAGCTACGAAAAGATGAGAGTCGCATATAATAATATCTTCAAAGAGTGCGGACTGCGCTATAAGATGGTAGAGGCGGACTCTGGTGCAATCGGCGGCAACTTCTCCCACGAGTTTATGGTGCTAGCACAAACTGGCGAAGATGCCGTTATCTCGTGCAACTCCTGCGACTACGCCGCCAATATGGAGAAGGCGATAGCTACACGTTCTACCCCTCCCACTGGGGGGAGGGATCAAGGGAGAGGGGATAAATACGAAGAGGTATTAACCCCAAAGGCGCATACCGTTGAAGAGGTTGCAACTTTCCTGAATGTAGATGTAAAATCGATCATAAAGACGATAATAGTATGCGTAGATGATGAAAAGTACGCCGCAATACTTGTTCGTGGCGATCATGAGGCGAACCTTGTGAAGCTGAAAAACTACCTCGGCGCACAAACCGTCGAGATGGCAGCACCCGATATGATCTTCAAGGTAACAGGCTCTCCTGTTGGATTTTCAGGTCCTGTAGGATTAAACCTCCCTATATACGCCGATCTTGCACTAGAGGGTATAGATGGTGCAGTTGTGGGCGGCAATAAGAAGGATCTACACCTAATAAATGTAAAGGCCGGAAGGGATTATACCCCAACGGTTTATGGAGACTTTCGCAACGCCATAGTAGGCGATATCTGCCCCAAGTGCGGCGGCACCTACGAGATCGCTCGAGGGATTGAGGTTGGGCATATCTTTAAACTCGGTACAAAGTACTCCGAAGCTATGGGGGCGAAGTACCTCGACGTGAACGGCAAACAGCAGATTATCACAATGGGCTGCTACGGGATCGGCGTCGGCAGGACGGCAGCAGCAGCGGTGGAGCAGAATCATGATGAGGCTGGAATCGCTTGGCCACTGCCGATTGCACCATTTGAAGTTGTGGTAGTGCCGCTAAATACAAATGAACCAGAGGTTGTATCGCTGGCAGAGTCGATCTATCAGCGTTTAATCGAAGCTGGCGTTGATGTTATAATAGACGACCGCAACGAAAGGGCTGGCGTGAAGCTTGCAGATGCAGATCTAATAGGCTATCCACTGCGTGTTGCTGTAGGCAAAAAATCGATCGCCGAAGGGCTTATTGAGATAACTACTCGCAAAACAAGGGAGACTATCTCGGTTAATAAAGATAACGCCGCCAAAAGTGTTATAGAGATACTGAAGGGGCTTTAGTGCTATATTGAGAAACCACCCCGTCACTTCGTGCCACCCCTCCAAGGAGGGGAACCCTCGGAAACGCCATTGCCGCCAAGTTCCCCTCCTTGGAGGGGTGGCACGAAGTGACGGGGTGGTCTATCCACAATATATGCAACTTAATAAAAAAGGGCGACCATCTGGTCGCCCTTATCTAATTAATCTTCTCTTGATTCTCTCTGCGGCTTAGGTAAAAGTACCTTTCTAGAAAGCTCTAGCCTTCCGTTGCGGTCTTTACCCATATACATCACATCCACCTTCTCGCCAACTTTCAGTACATCAGCGATACTAGCGGTGCGCTCATGGCTGTACTGTGAAACGTGTAGAAGCCCCTCTAGTCCTGGGAGGATCTCCACGAATGCGCCGTACTCCATTACCTTTTTAACAGTTGCGGTATAGGTTTTCCCCTCTACAGCCTCTGCTACAGTACCTTCGACCATACCTATAGCCTTCTCCATCGATTCAGCTGTCAGAGCGAATATATTCACCACTCCGCCATCCATGATATCGATAGTTGCGCCAGTTGCCTCGATGATCGCCTTAATATTTTTCCCCTGAGGTCCGATTAGCATACCGGTCTTCTCTGGGTTGATATTGATAGTTTTCACACGTGGAGCAGTTGGAGCAAGCTCGGCTCTGACATTTGGCAGAGCTGTTTTCATCTTATCCAGAATAAATAGACGTCCAGCCTTCGCCTGTGAAAGAGACTCTTCGAGTATCTGACGTGACAAGCCTTTGATCTTGATATCCATCTGCAATGCAGTGATACCGCTCTCTGTGCCAGCCACTTTAAAGTCCATATCACCAAGGTGATCTTCAAGACCCATAATATCAGTCAGTATTATATATTTGCCATCTTGATATACAAGACCCATTGCGATACCAGCTACAGGCGCTTTTATAGGCACCCCTGCATCCATCATCGCCAATGTGCCGCCGCATACCGTCGCCATAGATGACGAACCATTCGACTCTAATATCTCAGAGACGATACGTATCGTGTATGGGAAGTTGCCATCGGTAGGGATCACATACGACAACGCCCTCTCTGCAAGTGCGCCATGCCCGATCTCTCTACGCCCAGGTGCGCCCATACGCCCAGTTTCGCCAACGCTATACGGTGGGAAGTTGTACTGTAGAGTAAACTCTTTATTAACTTCGCCTTCGATAGTGTCGATCTTTTGGCTGTCCATCTTGGAGCCAAGAGTTGCGGTAACGAGAGCCTGCGTCTCCCCTCTTGTGAAGAGTGCAGTTCCGTGCGCACATGGAAGCACAGAGTGCTCAATGTCGATCGGTCTGATCTCGTCGGTCGCTCTGCCGTCTGCACGATTTCTTGTAGAAATTATATGATCTCTAAAGATATACTTCTCAACCTCTTTGCAAAGGTCTTTGTAGAAAGGCTCTCTAGATTTATATTCATCTTCGCCGTACTGCTCTTTGAGTATCTTAGCAAAATCTGCCTTAACTGCGTCGATAGCGGCATATTTGTCGAGTTTACCCTGTACAGAGAATGCTGCACGGAAACGCTCGCCAACTTTAGCAATACCATCTTTCAGCATATCAGCTGGAATAGCGAAATCGACGTACTCCATCTTAGGCTTGCCAACTTTCGCTGCCATCTCGTGCTGTAGTGCGGTGATCTTTTTGATCTGATCATGCCCAAACACGAGTGCTTCAACGATCTCCTCTTCAGAGACGTTTGCCATGCCAGCCTCAACCATAGCGATAGCATCTTCTGTACCAGCTATAGTGATATTCATCGATAAGCCTTTCTGCTCTTCGAGTGATGGGTTGATTATAAATTGACCATCTTTTTTGCCTATACGCACAGCCCCAACAGGGATTGTAAATGGCAGGTCTGACACCATAAGGGCAGCACTTGCCGCATTTAGCGCAAGAATATCAGGCATATTTACGTTATCAGATGATACAACCGTTGCCACAATTTGAGTTTCGTTACGATATCCCTCTGGAAACATAGGGCGCAAAGGGCGGTCGATCAGGCGAGAGGTAAGTGTCTCTCTGTCTGACGGCTTCGTTTCACGCTTAATATATCCACCAGGGAATTTGCCCACAGCGTAATACTTCTCAAAGTAGTTTACCGTGAGTGGAAAGAAATCAACGTACGACTCAGGCGGACGCCCAGCCACAGCGGTAACAAGCACCACGGTGCCACCTTGGGTTGCCCATATGCTACCGTTTGCCTGCTTGGCTTTCCAGCCAGTTTCAAAACTCATAGGCGTTGTATTTTCAGACAACGCCAATGAGAATGTGCTAATATTTTTTTCCATCTAAACTACTTCCTAATACCCAATGTATCAATCAGAGTACGATAGCGGTTGTAGCTTTTGTGTTTAAGATAATCTAGCAGTTTGCGGCGTTTTCCAACGAGCATGAGGAGACCACGTCTAGAGTGGTGATCCTTTTTATGAAATTTAAAGTGCTCTGTAAGGTATGTGATACGCTCTGTTAGTAGCGCAACCTGTACCTCAGGAGAGCCTGTGTCTCCGTCATGTGTTTTGAATTTTCCGATCAAATCCTGCTTCTGTTCTTTCTGCATTGCCATTTATATTCACCTCCGAACCTGCCTATATATCACCTATTGTCGAGATATGCAAGATAATTTTAGACAATAAAAATTATCAATCCAGCTTTAGCTTTTCGCCGTAGTACCTATCGTATGATTCAGGATCAAAGCGGTATAGCCCACTGCCATGATTCAGCGTTATCTCGCCATAATACAGCACTCCATCTACATCGTAGAAGTCGATACGCACATATTTATAATCTTTTGCAATCTTTGTGCCTATCTCGACCATCTTATCAAAATTTGCTGGTTTAGCTATATCTGGCTTACCTTCAGCCGATTTAAACCTCTTGGTCTGCCATGTAAAATCTAGCTTCTCCCAAGATGGCGTATAGTTTATTCGATACTGCCCATCGTACCTATCGGCACAGCAGTAGATAAACTCTAGCTCTCCATTAATAAAGTTCAACTTATAGTCGCTAGGGATCTTGCCATCTTTATCAAGTAGCAGCTTTTCAACAATTATACACGGCTTGATATTTTTATACTGCCACTCGAGCGATAGGTAGTAGTAATTTATCCCCAACCATCGTTTGCACTCCTGCTGTAGCTCCGCCCAATCGACGGAATCTTTATCCCACAAGATCTTATACCAGCCAGAGCCGTGGTTTGCCTTCACAATGCACGGATAGGTTGTGATATTCTCTGCCGTTAGCTCCTGATACTTTTCGGTCTGAAAGAGCAGAGGGATGAGGTATTCGCCACCAAAGTTCTCTTTAAAATACTCTCGAACTCTATATTTATCAGCACAGGTGGTGTATAGATCGTTTCTACTGTAGAGCTTTAGCCACTGCATCTTCTCTGTCAGCGTTGTAGGGTTTTTTAGATCTAGTTTTCTGCCAAAAGATCGTTTATATCGCTTCTTCAAGAGATATTTTTGCCCCAATACGATCTCATACATTATATACTTTTTATAACGAAACGCCTGATATGCCTTTGTACGCTTGAGTGCTTTTATCAAAATCCGATCTCCTTCTCTACAGGGCGAAGAGCCATAATTGTACCCTCTATCACCTCATCTATAGTGCTTTCCATCATCGTTGCGCCCATCTCGATGATCTCACGATTCACCCCACGAGCAAACGCCTTATCTTTCCACTTCTTCTTGACAGATTTCAGCTCAAGATCTTGCAAAGATTTAGATGGTCGTACCAAACCTGCCGTTATTATAAGCCCTGTCAGCTCGTCGATAGTAAATAGTACCCTCTCCATCATGCTTTCAGGCTTTACATCTGTACATATTCCATATCCATGCGCCTGCACAGCCCTGATATACTCCTCTGATACGCCATTCTCACGCAATATTGCAGGTGCAACGTTGCAATGTTTGGCAGGCTCCGCCATCGTCATCTCCCAATCGATATCGTGAAGGAGTCCCACAACGCCCCACACATCCGCATCTCCGCCGTATTTATTAGCGAAGTAGCGCATAGTCGCCTCTACTGCAAGCGCATGGCGGATATGACTTTCGTCGTTGTTGTATTTTTTCACTAACTCTAGTGCATTATCTCTATTCATATAAACTCCATCTATATCTATTCTGGATTACAAGCAGACCACCCCGTCACTTCGTGCCACCTGTTTACTCCGCAGACGTTGCCCTCTCGGGCAATGCTCGTGCGGCTTCTGGCGAGATGACGCTTCCGCTATCTCGCACAGAATACGTCCAAGGAGGGGAACTCCGCAATGACGTGGCTAGGCAACCTATAAAAACTTGTTTAGATTGATGTAGCGCAAGGCGGCTTTTTAAAACTAAACCGCAGTGTACTTGCTGGTACATGAGGATTTAGTTTTAAAAAATAACGCAGCGATACGCAATATAAACAAGTTTTATTTCACCCTATTAAATATATCAACCGTTCTCTGCGCCGTCGGGGTAACGAGCAGCCTCTGCACATTCACATACTCAGGCAGATTCAGCACATACACTATCGTATCTGCGATATCTATAGCCGTCAGTGGTCGAAATCCCTCGTAGGTGCTATCGGCTTTATCTTTGTCGCCCTTAAATCGCACAAGTGAAAATTCAGTATTCACCGCCCCTGGCTCGATATTGCATATGCGAATATTGGTCTGTGCAAGGTCGATATTCATCGCCTGAGAGAGTGCCTTTACGCCGAATTTAGTAGCGTTATACACACTTCCACCCTGATAAACCTGCTCCCCTGCAATACTGCCGAGGTTTATTATATGTCCAGCGTTCCTCTCCACCATCATCGGGATAACCGCACGAGATACGTACAGTAGCCCATTCAGGTTTGTATCGATCATCAGCTCCCAATCATCTATATTAGCCTCATGAATCCTATCTTTACCAGCCGACAAGCCAGCGTTATTTATAAGTATATCAGGCACGAGACCATCTTTTTTGAGCGCCTCGCCAAACTCTGCAACCTTCTGCCGATCACGCACATCAAGCTCGTATACGGCGATCTTTATACCGTAATCGTTCTCTAGCTTTTCAGCTGTTTGGCGCATAAGCTCCACACGTCGTGCTGCAAGGATAAGATTTACATCGTATTCAGCCAGCTTCATAGCCACCGCCTGCCCTATTCCAGACGATGCGCCAGTAATTAATGCCCACTTGTTTTTTAGCCTATTCATATGTCGACTCCTAGATAGATCTTTATATCACAAATGCTGTCACATTGTAAAGTGCATGTATCGCTATAGCGGCTGGCAAGCTTCTAAACCTTGCGTAGTGCCACGAGATCGCAATCGACGGAAAGAATACCAGCGCATTATATAGATACGCCTCCCCCTGCAAAGTGCCGATAAGTAGGTGCGCCGCCGTAAAAAGGATCGATACAACAAGCACCGATAGCAGCTTGCCCATCTTTGCAATAAGAAACTCCTGTATAAAGCCACGAAAGATTATCTCCTCGCTTATAGGGGCAACTGCGAGAAGCACCAACAGGTTGCGAATAGAGGGCTCTACCCCCTCGATACCAGCGGAGATCTTCCAGATTATAACAGGCACCGCTAGTGCGATAGCCAATAAAGTTGATCGAATCATCCGCTATTATTTAATCAATCCTTGCAAAAGTCCACTCTTTTATCTATATTCATCCATGTTTGAATCATTTAAAAATCATCTGTCTCCATATATAAACGATTGGGACGCATTCTTTAGCGCAATATCCGTCCGCACCGAGCGGTCGTTTCGCCTCACAAAATCTCGCAATATTCCTTACGAGAATGAGCGTTACGACAAGATAACCGATAGTATCACCTTCCAGACTGGCGGTGCATACATAATGAACCCCTCATCTATCCTGCCGGCCGAGATCTTAGCCTCGCATATGCCAGCCGAGCCTTTGATACTTGATCTATCAGCAGCTCCAGGGGGGAAAACCTGCGCATTGAGCGACTTAGTAGCTCGAGGTGGGCTGATCGTAGCAAATGAACCCTCCCCAGCTCGCTTAAAGGCGTTGCACTTTAATCTAGAGCGGTGCGGTGCGTGGAATACAAAGACGCTCTCTCACGACGGCAGGTCGCTATCGAGATTTTATAGCGGCGTTTTTGATGGAGTACTTTTAGACGCCCCATGCAGTCACGAAAATCAGATCGCTACAAACCCCAAGATCGCCTCTCAGTGGTCGCCAGCCTATGTGCAGGAGCTTGCGAAGCTGCAATCACAACTAATCCTATCTGCCTACGACTGCCTAAAGGAGGGAGGGGTGCTTGTATACTCCACGTGCACCTTCTCGGTGGAGGAGAATGAGCGAATAATCCGTCATCTACTCGATAGTAGAGAGGATGCAGAGCTTATAAAGCTAGAACATCAATTCTCTCGTGGTATCTCGGGGGATGATACAGTTGACGAGTGCGTATTACGAATTCTGCCGCACCTACAGGCGGATAATATGCATGATGGCTTCTTTGTGGCTGCCATATCAAAAGGGGAACTATCTCTAAATGGGCGGGCAGCCCCCGCCCCTACACCACAAGACAAGATCGTAGACGAATTTTTCACCACCCTCCCCCCTCATATATTAAAGGATGTCAATGGTCAGGTATATATCGAGTCCACCGTGCCACTACGAGGTGATTTTCGCCGCACAGGAATGGTCTTTGGCAAGCGTGCAAAGCGTGATACCTTCGAGCTTTCAAGCCAAGCGTTGTGGGAGTTTGGCGCACTGACGCACGCTGAACTGCGGCAGGAGGTATCGGAATCTATCGCTCACGATTATTTGAAAGGATTTGACACGCCACTTACAAATGAATATAATAGAAAGTTATTTTTCTATAATGGCATACCTGTGGGTGTGACGAAGATAGTCGATAACATGCATAAAAACAAGCTAGATCGATATTTCCTATATGGAAAAACTATTGAGTGGTAATTGGGGTTTTAATGTTTAAATATGTATCTATATTTCTGTTTCTATTCCCTGTAGCGATCTTTGCGCAAGAGCGATATATCGGCAACGTCATGGCGGACGGCTCTGCGCCTCACTATACATTAGTGGTGGAGAAGTCGCCTAAAAAGCTATACCTATTAAAGATCGATGGCGACAATCAGACGCTATTGGATAACTTCACCGTACTAACTGGCGAATTCGATGGCAACAAGATGATCGAGGGCGATAAGAAGACCCCCGAGGGGATCTACTATATCACCGAATATATGGACGCACCTACAATGAGGCGCAAATTCGGTTCATACGCCTCTACATACGGCACAGGCGCATATCCAGTGAACTATCCAAACCCGATCGATCGCATATTAAAGAAGACTGGCTACGGAATCTGGGTGCACGGATTAGATCCAGAGAGGCACAAACCTGCTACAGAGGGGTGTGTCGGCATGCAGAACGTCGATCTAGATCAGATAAAGCCGAACCTCTCTATAGGTATGCCAGTGGTGATCATCGACAACGCCTCATTTATGAATAAAGAGGCGTATGCAAAACAGCGCAACGCCCACCTAGACGAGCTTAATAAGTTTATCGAGGCGTGGAGCTACGGCTCGTACGATATATTCAGCTCCTACGTGCATCCAAAATATTCAAGCTACTCTGGAAAGAGTGCAAAAGCTTATCTGGATAAGAAGAAACAGCTTATGGGACTATACCCCGACAAGCAGATTAGCGTCGACAATATAAATGTATATCGGCAGAACAACGACACACTTGTGTACGACTTTGATCAGCTATACTGCGCACCAAACCTTGTGTCGTACGGCAATAAACGGATCTATCTGGTGAACGACAACGGCACAAACAAGGTAATCTCCGAAGAGATGAGGTCTATCCCTGTTCGTAGCAAATTAGACCCTTCAATATCGGCGTTTCTAAGTAGCTGGAAATTGGCTTGGGAGTCGAAGGATATCAAGGGGTATATCGACTTTTATAGCCCCAAATTTGCTAATAGAGCGGCTTGGCAAGAAGACAAGGAGAAAATTTTTGCGGCGGCTGGCAAGATCGACGTAAAGATCTCTGATATAAAGTGGGCGCAAAAGGGCGGCAACAACTTTACGATCAGCTTCACACAAAAATACTCATCGGATAAAAACTCTGATCTAGGTATAAAGACGCTCGAAGTCGAGGGTTGCCCTGGTGCATACAAGATTAAGTCTGAAAGATGGAGTCGCTCCTAATGCGTTTTATCATTATAATACTAGCGTTACTAATACCAATATCAGCCGCCGCAGAGCATGAGGTCTACTTCAAAGGCTCGAACTACGAGCTGGATGTCTATACGATAAAGGGGCGCACAGAGGGCAATACGATGCTCATACTGGGTGGAATTCAGGGCGACGAGCCTGGAGGATTCCTCTCTGCCGATCTATACGCCGAATTGAAGCTCGAAAAGGGGAATCTGATCGTGATCCCAAGAGCGAACCTGAAATCGGTAATCCTCTTTAATCGTGGCACAGATGGCGATATGAACCGTCTATTTACCGATAATATATCGGAATCTGATATGGAGAAGGTCGTTGGCGTTATCATCGAGCAGATGAAAAAATCGGATATCTTCCTGAACCTACACGACGGATGGGGCTTTCATAAAACAAACCCGAAACGGTTTGGACAATCGATAATAGTCGACGAAGACACCTTTACATGTAGCGATAATAGCACCATCGAGCTTGGCGATATGGCAAAAGATGTGCTTGCGAAGGTGAATGCTCGCATAGATGACGAGGATCACCATCTGGCGTTCTTCAATACTCACACAGGCGACCCGAAATCGCCACATCCAAGTATGCGCCAAACTGCCACCTGGTACGCCTTGCAGAATTTCTGCATCCCATCATTCGGAATAGAGGCATCTAAAAATATAAAATCCGACGAACTCAAGGTGTTATACCATAACTACGTTGTGAATGAATTTATGAAGATACTCGACATCGTGCCAGAGAATCCGCCAATCTTCGTCGCTCCAGCGATCTTTGATAGCGCACTTATTACTATCAACGGCGAATCTCAAACAGTGCGCAACGGCGACGTTATAAAGGTGGAGCGAGGTGCAATCGTGTCGGTGAAACATATAGAGTCAAACTACACCAGAGGCGTTTCTAGCGATATACTTGGATTTGGCAATCTGAACGATACAGATAGAGAGATACCTGTCACCTTCGATACAAAGGTGGTATTCCGTAAAGATAGCGAGAAGTTTGCCGAAGTGGCGATAGAGATAGAGGGGAAACCTACTGCGGTAAAGAGACCTGGTGGGTATCACTTTATAATAAGTATTGATGATCAGCTGCTTAGGATAGCTGATAAAGATACACTCAAACTCAAAGAGGGTACAGTGTTGCGCCTTCATCGTCTGGAGCTGAACGGCAAACCAACTGGCATGCCGATAAATCTGCGTGGCTGGGTCTCTAAAAACGCCTCTACAAACGATGGTGATGATAGAGAGCGCAATATCACTATAAACAAAGGGGATATGCTAGAACGTTTCGCTGAAAATGGTGTATACCCGATAACAGCAGAGAATGTGAACGAGATCGAGGCGGCACGGATCTACCTTGAGATAGTAGAGTGATTCGGGAGCAACTAAAGCTTTATCTTATCCTCGAGACCTCTCTACTACAGCTACCGCTGGCGGATTTTATCGTGCAGGCGGTAGAGGGTGGAGTCACGGCGATACAGCTACGAGATAAGTTGAGCACAGCGAAAGATAGGTACAACACCGCCAAGGCGATAAAGCCGCTACTAGAGGGCAGGGATATACCGTTTATAATAAACAACACCGCCGATATTGCGATGGCTGTAGGGGCGCATGGGGTGCATTTAGGTGGCGACGATCTACCACCAGCCGCAATTAGAGCAAAGTTCCCCGATCTGCTGGTGGGCTATTCGTGCAACAGTAGCCATGATTGCGATATAGCTATCAGCTCTAAGGTCGATTATGCAGGGATAGGCCCTGCGTTTCATACGATGTCGAAGTCGGATCTTCGCCCTGTATTAGGTGTAGATGGGGTAGAGGAGATTGCCAAAATGCTAGGAGCTATTCCATCAGCGGCAATCGGTGGGATAGATGAGCGCACCGCACCAATTATTAAAAGCACAGACGGCGTTTGCGTGCTGTCTGCGTTATGTAAATCAAAAACGCCATACGATCTGGCAAGGGATATACGAGCATGTCTGCAAGGGTAGTAGCTGCACAACTGATGAAACAATCTGTCCGTCTCACGCTTATCCTTATGGTGACAGGGTTAGTTGCGTCTATATTAGGCTTTGCGGTAGGAGGCGTTATATTGAAGGTTGCGACAGGCTTCCTCCTTGCCACCCCCCCTATCGTGGCGCTTGTTACAGCAGTGGTATATATCTATAATAAAAATAGCAGGATGGCACTCCTATCGGCGATTCTATTTGTTGTAATCGCCTCTAGCGCCTTTGTGCATCTATTTACGGCGTAAAGATCATGAAAAACAAACTATTCAGAGCTTTTACATACTCTACAGTTGTATGCATCTTATGGGCGTTGATCTTTACCCAGCACTTTAATGTGTATGGAAGCTATGATCTATTCTCCATCGCCTATATAGTGGGGCATGCGGCAGAGTTTGCCTTTGCCCTATTCCTCTTATCGGTGATCCTCTCGATACTGCCTCGAAAGCTATGGGGCGTATTAGCTATCACCATCGCAGTGGCTATTACGACGTTTTTATCTGTCGATTATATCGTATATAAACAATTTCGCCTGCATATAACAGGTTCAATGCTGTCGATGTTCTTTGGCCCTGCCTCGGGCGATATCTTTGTATTCCCAAAATCTATGTATATCACGGCAGCTGGCGCACTTATCGCCATCGTTGCCGTTATTACAGGGCTATGGGTTCTATCGCAGAGGCTTCGCAAGATACCGATACTAATTGCGCTCTTTATGTTTATCTCCCTCGTTGGGTATAATATAACGCACGCTTGGGCTAGCTTTGCAGAGTATAATCCGATCACCACACAGATGACGGTTCTACCGATAACCTTCCCACTATCAGCTAATAAACTGTTGCGCAATTTAGGGTTTGAAGCCCCTGAACGGATCGAGCAGTTTGAGCCACAGCTAATGAGCTATCCACTGGATAATATAACGCTTAATGCCCCTGATACACCTAATATTATACTGATAATGCTCGATGGCTGGCGCACCGATACGATGAACGAGTTTAACACCCCTAATATATTTGAATTTTCCAAAGGTGCTGTGCAGTTTAATAATCATAACGCCAACTCAAACCATACAAGACATGGGGTATTCTCTATATTTTATGGGCTTCCTGGGGCATATTGGGATGCCGCTGTGACAGATACTGTCAGCCCCGTCCTTATCGATACCTTGCAGAGCTTAAATTATGATTTTGGAATCTTTGCAAGCGCTGCGCTCACAAGCCCAGAGTTTCACAAGACTGTATTCACAAAGATACCAAACCTGCGCTTAAGCACAGATGCCCCTAGCACTATATTAAGGGATAGGAAAATTACAGAGGAGTTTATCGAATTTTTAGATAGTAGGGATAATAAAACGCCCTTCTTCTCGTTCCTATTCTACGACTCCACCCATGCGTATCAGTACGATAACACCACATACACGCCAAAGTTCCTCCCCGACAAGGAGCGAGACTACCTTGAAACGCAAGACAAGACGCTTATATTCAATCGGTACAGAAACTCCGTTGGATATGCTGATATGCTTGTGGGCAGGGCGTTAGAGGCGATTGAGGCGAAGGGGATCGCAGATAATACAATTATAATTATCACAGGCGACCACGCCGAAGAGTTTGACGATCTTGGCAAGGGGTACTGGGGGCATAACGGCAACTATTCAGAGTTTCAAACCAAAGTGCCGATGATAATTCGCTGGCAGGGCAAAGAGCCAGCCGTTTACAACTATCGCACCAGCCATATCGATATCGTACCGACGATTATGCAGAGTATCTTTCACACCACAACGCCTGTAGAGAGCTACACCACAGGGGTGAACATATTCAGCAGCGACGGTAGAAAGTTTATCTATATGCAGGGCGATGAATACGCTATCTTAACAGATGATATCATCACAATATTTCGCAAGATCGGACTTCTGGAGACCGTTACCGAGAGGTATGATCGCACAGATAAACGAGTTAATCCATTGATATTGAAAGATATGATGGAAGAGATCGGTAGATTTAAAAGGTAAAAAATAAAAACGCATTACACTCCCCCCTTGAGGGGGAGTCGAGGAGCTAAGGCGACTCGGTGGGGGGTTGAATGTATGCGTATTATCTCACCCCTCCCTGAAGGCAAGCCTTCGACCCTCCCTCAAGGGGAGGGTGTTAACGTGTATATCAGGGGGTATAGATGTTTCTAGAAATTCTAAATAAGGTCAATGGTGTTGTGTGGGGGCCAGCGATCCTAGTGCTTCTACTCGGCACAGGTCTCTACCTGACAGTCGGCTTGCGCTTCCTCAGCTGGCGACGCATTCCGCTGGCATTTCGCATGCTATGGAAGGGGCGCACTCACGAGGAGAACGCCGACGGCGAGCTAACACCATTTAATGCACTTATGACAGCCCTTGCCGCTACCGTTGGTACAGGGAATATCGCATGGGTTGCAACTGCTATCTTTATAGGTGGGCCTGGCGCACTATTCTGGATGTGGATGACTGCAATGGTCGGCATGGCGACAAAGTTCGCAGAGACCATGCTGGCGTTAAAATATAGAGAGGTCACCCCCGAAGGTCACGTCGTCGGCGGCCCTATGTACTTTATCAAGAACGGATTAGGTAAAAAATGGGCTTGGCTGGGGGCGTTGTTCGCCTTCTTCGGTGCATTTGCTGGCTTCGGTATCGGTAATATGGTGCAGTCAAACTCTATATCAGATGCAATTATCGCCGCTATGCCAGCCTCTTTTGCGCAATCTGCCCCACTTATCGCCTCACTACCAAATAGCACTATGCCTAGAATCGTTATTGCAGCGATACTTTTGGTGCTTATAGGGCTTGTAATACTTGGCGGAGTCAAGAGGATCGGGCAGGTTGCTGGTAAAGTAGTACCATTTATGTGTATCGTATATATACTCGCCTCTGTAATAGTGGTAATTCTGAATATAACGCACGTTCCATCGCTATTTATGCACGTCTTGAAGGAGGCGTTCACACCAACAGCAGCCACTGGCGGCTTTGCAGGCTCATCTGTATGGCTGGCTATCAGATTTGGCGTAGCACGAGGGATCTTCTCAAATGAGGCTGGTCTTGGCTCTGCCGCAATGGCTCACGCAACTGCAACTATAAAAGATCCTGTCCGTATGGGATATATCGGCATGCTAGGCACATTTATCGATACGATAATCGTTTGCAGTATGACAGGCTTCGCAATCATCGTAACCGATTCATGGACATCTGGACTCACAGGGGCAGCCCTCACAAGTGCCGCATTTGAGTCGGCTCTACCTGGGGTCGGCAAGTTTATCGTAGCCTTCTCTAGTATCTTCTTTGCATTCACCACAATACTTGGATGGTGCGTATACTCGGAGCGGTGCGTTATATACCTTGTGGGGGATAGAGGGTTAAAGCCGTTTAGACTAGTATTCACACTTGCAGTGCCAGTAGGGGTGCTGTTCAACCTAAATACCGTTTGGCTCTTAGCAGACACACTAAACGCCCTTATGGCAGTACCAAACCTTATCGGCTTGCTACTTCTAAGCCCTGTAGTATTTAAGATGGTAAAAGAGTATCATAAAAATGAAGCCAAATGAGATAGAGGCCGAAAGCTTTCGCATAATAGAGAGTATTGTAGATTATAAGGCGATCCCTGCAAGCGAGTGGCAGGTGACTAGGCGAATGATTCACGCCTGTGGGGATCCTGCTATTATAGATACAGTGCGGATATCGGCAAACTTTATGGCAAATGTTAAGGCTGGAACGCCGATCGTGTGCGACGTAAATATGCTCAAATCAGGTCTCTCTGCGAAGGTGAAGGCAAACTTTGACGTACATTGCTTTATAGACAATCAAGAGGTAGCGGCGACTGCTCGTGAATTAGGCGTTACACGAGCAAAGACCGCTATGCGATATGCGGCAGCTCGATATCCAGAGGCAGTGTACCTGATAGGGAACGCCCCCACAGCCCTATTGGAGCTTATTGAGCTTTATAATAGCGGTAAGATCGCCCCTGCCCTTGTGGTGGGGATCCCTGTGGGCTTTGTGATGGCGGCGGAGTCGAAAGATCTGCTCATTAATACAACGCTAAAGTACGTCACAAACCTAGGCTACAAGGGCGGTTCGCCGATGACAGCCGCCGCTATGAATGCGATCGCCCTAATCGAATAATCAGAACTATTGCAAGAATTAGTGTGCAAAACTCCGCCGCAGGCACAGCGAGCCAAACTCCTAAAATGCTAAATAGCTCTGGCAGTGCCTTTAACGCAACCACGATAAATACGAGCGTGCGCAGAAACGATAGCAGTGCCGACACCTTGCCGTTTGATAACGCCGTAAAGAGTGCCGACGTAAAGATATTAAACCCCGAAAATAGAAAGCTAATAGGAAATATCGTAAAACATGCCGCTACAAGCTTATAAACGCTAGGGGTAGTAGGGGCAAAGATCTGCGCAATATCTCTGCCAAAGAGCATTGCAACGGCAAATAGCGTTACCGACGCAATAGCTATGAAGCCGAGCGACATACTGAGTAGCTTTCTCAACCTGTCAGAGTCGTTACTGCCGTATGCATAGCTAAATAGCGGCGCAACACCTATCGAAAAGCCTATATAGATCGATGTAAATAGAAACTGCGAGAATAGCATAACGGCGACCGCCGCTACTCCATCGACCCCGATAAGCTCAAGCATAATCTTATTAAAGAGGAACGTCGTGACAGCTGTAGAGAGGAGCGATACCATCTCCGACGAGCCGTTAATGCAGCTCTCCAGTAACTCACGCCACTTTAACGCTGGACGGACGAAGTGCAGCACCCCTCCCCTCTTCGAGAAGAATATCAGACCAGCTATCGTTACAGAGAGATAGCCTAGGCTTGTCGCAAGAGCTGCCCCTGCAACGCCCATCTGTAGCGGTACGATGAAGATATAATCTAATAAAATATTCAGAAGTCCTGCGATTATACCGAGGGTAAATCCGATAGTGGGTCTCCCTGCCACGATAAAACTCACCTGAAAGAGGACAGATAGCATATTGGCAAAGGTAAACGAAAGCATGATCACTAGATAGCTCTTGCACTGCGCCATAAGCTCATCCGTCGCCCCAAGGGTGCGCAGTAGCGGCTCATGCAACGGTAATCCAACAGCCATAATTATAGCGGAGAGAGCAATCCCTGCGACAATAATCATGGAGAATGTTTTATGTGCGCCCTCATCATCTCCTGCGCCCATCTTGCGCCCGATTATAGCACTGCCCCCTGTGGCAAGCATGGAGGCAAGCCCTACCGTTGCGTATATCACAGGTGCGCAGATCGTCATAGTGGAGAGCCCGAGTGCGTTTACAAACCTCGCCACAAATATCGTATCCACAATCGTGTATATCCCTATAAAGACCATCATACAGATCGATGGTAGCGTAAATCTGATTAACGATATCGGCGTAATCTCTCGTGCTAGTGCGTTTTCAGTCATGCTTCTACTCCTTTAAGGCAGCCATAAAATTATTGCCCAACGATTAAAGGGTGGGCGAACCCCCCACCCCTACACCATAGGGCAATAACTTTATGGAAGTCAGAGAGAGGAAATATAACAGAATCAATCGAAATGTATAGACTGATATTTTATTTTGTAGTATACTAGAAACTAGATCGTGTCTAAAAATGAACCATGCTCTATTATATAATCAACAAATAATCCCCTATGCCGTTCAAATTCCCCTTCGCTGGCGAAGGGGTGACAGATTGCGCCAGCAAGATGACGGGGTAGTGGACTTTCTGCACATCCTCCACTACCCCCCGCCTACGGCGTACCCCTTCGCCAGCGAAGGGGAATTGCAATTTTTCCTTAAAAATTCCGCTTGACTTTTTGTTAGACTTCCCTTACTTTCTTACAAATGAATAACGAAGATAGAGACACCGAATCCACGATCTCCCCTCAGATGGAGGACTATCTGGAGCGGATCTACACCCTACAGCTAGAGAAGAAGGTTGTGCGAGTGAAGGATATCTCCGCACTAATGCAGGTGCGTATGCCCTCGGTAAACAACGCTATCGCTATGCTTAAGAGGCAGAATCTCGTCACTCAGGAGCCGTATGGGCATATCGAGATCACCGCCGAAGGGATCGAGCTTGCCGAAAAGATCGTTAATCGGCACAAGGTGCTGACAGACTTCTTTATCTCGCTAGGTGTATCCCCCGATGTGGCAGAGAGAGACGCCTGCGCCGTGGAGCATATCATCAGTGAAGAGACGTTTATTAAAATTCAAGAACAGTTGAGGTAATATATAGATGAATCCCGATATACATCTTAAAGATCTAAAGGTGGGAGACGTGGCAGAGATTGTAGGGTTTTACGATGGCGACCCCAGCTATCAGCGCAAGCTTCTATCGCTTGGGCTCACTAGGGGTGCAAAGATCAAAGTTATACGTGTTGCCCCATTTGGAGACCCAATGGAGATCTCTGTGCGTGGCTTCAACCTTAGCTTGCGCAAGAATGAAGCCGATGTATTGAAGGTTCGCCGTGGGGGAGAGAATGGCTGAGTTTACAGTTGCCGTAGTTGGCAACCCTAATAGCGGCAAAACTACCTTCTTTAACGCCCTCACAGGTAGCACACAGCGTGTGGGCAACTGGCCAGGGGTCACGGTTGAAAAGAAAGAGGGATTTTTTACTCATAATAATAAAACCATAAAAGTCGTAGATCTACCA
>JAITWF010000131.1 GCA_031285415.1 Deferribacteraceae bacterium | reverse complement strand
TAAATGTGCAAACTCTAGCCTATGGGCAGGGAGCTTTACGACAACTTCATCCATTTGTATGCACCGCCTTGAAAATATCGATATCATGCGCTTTAAATGAATCTACCTGCAATGTAAAGTTATCAAATCCGTAATCTGGATAGATATTCGCATATGCGGCGTTCTTCTGCGTCGGTAGATACTCAGCCTTTAGCGTCTTTACGCCCCTTTTCTTGCATATCGATACGATATGATTGAGTATTGCGGTTTCTACACGCCGCCCTAACACTCGGCAGCTCATCAGGAATGTGTCGATCTCGCAGAGTTCATCGTTAAATTTCAGGATTACGACGCCGACCACGCCATTATCGCCGAACTTATCCTTGAGGCTAAAGTGGAGGATATTATCAAAAGCCTTTACTTCGTCTAGTGTATACCTTCTGGTGGTCATATTAAACTGGTTGGTTTTATTGATCAGCTGATGCACTCGCACCATTGTAAAATCGTTAGGCTTCTCTATCGTAAGCTCCATATCGAGGCTCTTTAGATAGTCATCCAGATTGGTAAACTTCGCCGCCTCCCACTCTCTTATGGCATTTTCGGCGTACTGCTTATTGCGAATGAGGTCATCTTGCGTGATCTTTAGCTTTGCAAAGTAGTACTGATCGTTTAAGGTTCGAGTGTACAGGGCGGCGTCCTCTGGCAGATCGATCACAGCCACCTCGGGCAGTAGCTCCTTCACTAAGTTACGCTCAAATGGGTTGTCATCCACAAATACAAAGCTATCTAGCCCCAGATTTAATCTCTGCGCAATCGTCTGTATATTAGAGGCTTTATCGTTCCAATTCGCTATAATGCAGGCGAAATGCTCTTTGCGCAAAACCATATGGGGGTGCTTTTCGATAGCGTTCAGAGCGTCCTCTTCGTTGTTTTTGCTGCATACTGTCAGGAGTATCCCTTGATTGTATAGGTTTAGTAGCGCACTCTGAAAGTCGTAGTACGCCCTCCCCTCGCCATCGAGATCAAGCTTTATCCCCTCGATCCCATCTTCGCCGATCACCCCACCCCACAGGGTGTTGTCGAGATCTAGCACTAGGCACTTCTTCTGGCAGCCTAATACGCCGTAGACGTAGCGCATATACTCTCTAGCAAGAAGAGTTATATATGGGCGGCTTTCGTGCATTTTGGTGAGATAGTACATCTTTGAATCAAATACATTTGAGTAGCCGTGATATCCTATAAAGCCGTTGTAGTCGAAGATATATAGATTATCAATCTCCTGCGATAGTGCATATAGTGCGGCATTTGGGTCATCCCTGTGCGTTTTATGAATCTTCCTCTGAAACGGTATATAGAAGTTATTCACTACGACGATTGCATCTGTCTGTGAGCATAGGGTTCTAATGAGGTCGGTTATAGGTAGAGAGCTTGGCTGTAGCATAAGAAGGATCAGATTTGGGGCGAATCTATAGAGATTGCTCTGTGGGTTTAAGATCTCTTGGGAGACCTGATTGAAGCCTGAAAGGTAGATCCTGTTCTCTATCCCTACTAGCTCTTTCTCAAGAGGTCTCCTAAGGTAGTCAACGGTATAGTTGCTTAGTAGGGCGATCTTTATCGAGTATGCCATTACTTTTTCCTCTGAATCTTCCGATTCTCTATAGTGGGGTAGCCCCCTGAATAGTCTAGAATAAAGTTGCTTTTAGCCCCAGAGTATACGATCTTGTGTCCGATGTCAAAATCTGTCACTCCGTCGCTCTTTTTATCATTTAGGGCGAATTCGTCGCAATACTTTTCGAATAGTAGCTTCAGATCGGCGCTCATCCCATGCCCATCAGAGATAATGACCTTGCCATCGATATCGGCTGTATCGAATGAGTAAAATACGCTATTAACGCCATTTTTGCGGTACTTTTCATGCAGATCAAGCTTGCCTGCATATGGCACCAGTTGGTCTTTCTTGGCATGAAAGGCTACTATGCGCCCCTTAAAGTGCTGTTTAAACACCGCTAGGTGCGAATTATCGTTCAGCGCACGAATCTTAAACATATCGTCGGAGAAGTAGTACGGTGAGTTGCGATCCGACTCATAAAATAGCTGTGGCGCACAGAATAAGCAAGCCTTGTTCTCTATAACGATACGAGTATAGCGACCTTTTAAGAAAACATCATTTTGCATTATTGCAGGGAAGCCAGAGTTGTCCGCCACAAGGCTGAATGTGTTTGGGGCAAATTTAGCACAGGTCTGGGCGAGATACCCACCAAGGCTCGAGCCAAATACGAAGATTCGTTTACTATTTATCTTGTATCTGTCTAACGTATATTTTACAGCATATAGGCAGTCCATCGTCTGAATATATCCGTAATCTCTGTAATCTTTCATCTCATCACGATGGGGTAGACTTTTATCAACAACGATCACATGTTGGGAGAGGTCGGTATTAGGAAACAGGCTAAGGAGATCTGTCCAGTTGCAACTACCAGATGCATGCAGAGCCGCTAACCCCTCTGGATTTTCTGCCCTTGCTCTACTGTCGAGATACTTTACGGTTTGTTCAGGATTTTGTAGCGACAGCTTTGTTGGATGTTCTCTGTCATTAGATGTTCCTAGATAGTTCACCCCGATAGCGACTACGTTGTATCTATCTGCCCACTCCTCGCGAAGTTTACGAAAGTATGGGTTTTCGGCATATCCGCCAGCGGCGTGCAGTATCAGAAATAGCCCAGTATCAGCGTTTACCCCTGCATCTGGCTCCTTTATAAATACCTCGATCTCTCGATCAAAGTTTTTATGATCAAACTCTAGCTTATGTGCAGGGATTACCGCCTTGATCTCTTCCAATTCAATCTCCTCCTCACCATTATCGCCGCCACCGAGAGAATTGTTAGCACTGCAATATCGGCAGGGCTACCGCTCGACATGCTACACCCGCCAGGGCCTGTGGGTTTGCTTCGATCTCTAGTGATATTGTCATCTGGCGAATTGGGAGCGTTGGACTCGCCGCCAGAGCTCATCAGCATATCTTTGTTTACCACAGTCGCTTCGTCGTATAGATTCCAGTCTGGCGCAGGCTCGCACTGGTGCTCTTTGCGCACAACGTTAACGAAATAGAGTATCGACATGTTGTCTAGCGCTGGTATGCAATTATAGCTCAATCCTAGCTCTTGCAGGCGTCGATCGTTTATTATTCGCTTAATAGGAGATATATCAGTTATCTTGTTTTTGTCAAGCACTAGCGACGTTGGAGCGTATAGGTACGATATTGGGGAGATATCCGATATTGCGTTCC
The DNA here is from genome assembly GCA_031285415.1 of Deferribacteraceae bacterium. Classification (GTDB taxonomy): domain Bacteria; phylum Chrysiogenota; class Deferribacteres; order Deferribacterales; family JAISNW01; genus JAITWF01. The sequence continues at coordinate 7,647 of JAITWF010000131.1, read as the reverse complement.
TTGTGACGTCTAGATAGCGAATTTTGCTTTTATTATCAATAAAATCTAGCTTTGTCAGCCTATTATTTGCCGCATATACGGTATATATCTCTGGCGAGTTCAGGAGTGGTGCAAGCGTTGTGAGGGCGTTTATCCCTAGATCTACCATCTGTAGCGACGTCAGATTGTCGAGAGGCTCGATAGATGTCAGCCTATTGTCGCCCACATGCAGATACTCCAGATTGTGCATCTGCATTAGAGGGGTAAGGTCGGTTATCTTATTTGATTCTAGGGTGAGTCCGTATAGATTTGTGAGGTTATCTAGTGGGGTGATATCCTTTACGTAGTCGGTTTCAAGGTGAATCCGAGTGCGCTCCTCCATCTTGCTGCTTAATGTATCTGTTACATTATCTAGTTTAATCGGGTGCGCTTTATTGAAAGCCTCGAACGCCTCTTCGCTATCGGGCCCCTGATGGTAGAGGCTCAATCTAGTCAGCTGCGTCATGTTATCGAGCGGCGTCAGGTCGGTGACGTGGTTCTCTGATAGATCGAGGGAGGTAAGCCTAGTTAGCCCCATTATAGGGGTAAGGTTATCGATATGGCTACGAATAATCTCGATATGTGTAAGCTGTTGAAGGTTTGCAAGCGGCGTGAGATCGTCTATGAGCGTGCCTCTACCGCCAGTTTTTATATGTTTTAGGTTTGGAAACTGCTCTATCCCCTCAAGGCTCGTGATCCCCGAATCGTTGCATATAATAGTGGTCACCTTTGCGGCATCCTCGGGGTAGATGAGGTTTATATAAGGGTTTGGGAGATTATCACGTATGCACCACTCAAGGCGCGTACCTTGAGGGAATGTAAGCGGTTTGCTGGCTGGGTACGCCACCGTTGCTACGATTAAGAGCAGAAACACAATGATTTTTCGTTTATAAAAAAAATCCGTTACCATATTCCCCTTATCGGCAAAAAATGGATTTACTTAAATTTTTTTTCTTGTAAAATCATATTAAGAGGTGAGTGATGTACAAGCTGTTACTTTTTATATTAACCGTCGCACTAATGTCTGCATGCACAACGATTCCGAAGCCGACTGTATCGTATAATGTGCTACAGGACAGCGTCTATCCATGCATACAGGTTGTTTTCCCTGAAATGGTAGAGTATAATGGTACTACGTACGCAAATACGGAGGAGGAGTCCACCTCGATCCATAATATTAAAATGCCTGCAAAGCCGTACTACGATATCACGATACTTAAGCGCAGCACGACTTCGCCAGATATAGGGTGGTCTCTCGTACCGATCTCTGATCAGTACGACGAATCTGCCAAGCTGTACGATATCCCACCAGCAGGGGATTTTGACGAGAGATCCGCTGCTGTTGTCTTTGCAGAGAAGAATAAAGAGCTGTATCTGAGGGCTGTAGTCGGCGAATTTACACGCCCCGATACGGTATATATGATATTGATTGATCGGTTGATTCAGAAGGAGCAGTATCTGCACCTATTCTCCGCCGATACGTGGCGAGAGAGCGTTACTGGCAAGCGGTTTATAGATGATATGAAGGCGCAGGCGGATTGGTACTACTCGCACACTGAAGTGATCGACTGCAATATGAATCCGAATGTAGATAAGATAATTAAATAACCATCTAGCCACGTCATTGCGGACTTGATCCGCAATCCAGAATCTATTAATACTGGACTGCGGCTCGTAGGCCGCAGTGACGGAAGGAATAAGGAGTCCATTTTGATAAATGTAGCCGTTAGCGGACTAGGCAATTTAGGTAAATATGCAATAGAGGCACTCGAAAGTACTACAGATATGCAGTGCGTCGGTGTGATACGTCGCCCCGAGTCGCTAGGCACAAGGCAGCTCGATCTGCGTGGTGTGCCAGATTTTGATAGCGCAGAGAGTATGGAGAGGGCTGTCGGCAAACCTGACGTGATGATCCTCTGCTGCCCCTCTCGCAAAGTGTGCGAGGAGGCGGAGTTTTATCTATCGAGAGGGTACAATACCGTAGATAGTTTCGATATCCACTCTGAGATCTCGTCAACAGTCAAAAGGGTACACGAATTCGCAATAAAGGCGAATAGAGCCTCAATTATCTCCGCTGGCTGGGATCCTGGCACAGACTCTGTATTGAGGGCGTACTTTGAGGCTATGGCGCCGGTCGGCACCACCTTTACAAACTTCGGTAGAGGTAGGTCGATGGGGCATTCTGTGGCGGCTAAAGCTATAAAGGGCGTTAAGGACGCTGTATCGATCACTATCCCTATGGGTGGCGGTAGGCACTCTCGCCTTGTATACGTGGTTTTAGAGAGTGGCGAGACGTTATCTGCCGTTACCGAGCGGATAAAGGCGGACAACTACTTTGCGCACGATCCGTTGCAGGTGTGCGAGGTGGCGGATAGTCAGGCTCTGGAGTTTGTCTCCGACGCCTCTCACGGCGTGCTTCTTGAGCGAACTGGCGGCTTCGGCTCTGTGTCGAATCAGCAGTTTAAATTTGATATGCGGATAAATAACCCTGCACTTACCTCGCAGATATTGGTATCTTGCGCAAGAGCTGTCACCAGAATGGCGGCAGGGGCGTATACGATGATCGATGTGCCGCCTGTACATCTACTTGCAGGTGAGCGATTTAATATAATAGAGAAGCTTGTATGAAGATAACGATATTCTATGCGGTTGGGCTATCCCTGATGGTGCTATACCTGATCTTTGGGTATAATGGCGTGCTGAAATATGGGGAGATGAAGGAGATTCAGAAGGAGTATGAGGCGCAGATTCAGCTGATGGACGAGCGGATCCTCTATCTGCAACGAGAGCTTGACCTCTTAAAGACTGATAACGAATATTTAGATTACGTAATCCGTAGAGAGCTGGGCTTGCAGATGCCAGACGAAGATCAGTATATATTGCCAGACGATGCAAAAGTACCAAGTCGCTGAACTAACAGATCTCCTCAAGAAGACGATCGAGAGGAGCTTCCCTGGCAACATTATGGTGACAGGCGAGGTGGCGGAGAGCTTTAAATCGGCTGGCGGTCACTACTACTTCTCTCTAAAGGATGAGGGGAATAGGCTAAAGGCGGTACTCTTTCGCAATGCGGTTCGCAGAGATTCATTTATTCCTAAAAATGGCGATAAAGTGAACGCTATAGGGGAGTTGCAGCTATATCCGCCAGATGGCACATATCAGCTAATGGTGCGCAAGGTGGAGTATACCGAAGAGGGGGACCTCTGGAAACGCTTTGAGGAGACGAAGAAACGCCTCGAGGCGGAGGGGTTATTCGACCCTGCCACAAAGAGGGCGATTCCTCCATACCCGAAACGGATTGCACTGCTGACAGCCGCTACTGGGGCGGCGGTGAGAGATTTTATCGTAACGGCTCGCAACGCTGGAGGGCTATTCCATATAGACCTCTGGACTATCCCTGTGCAGGGTAGAGATTACGCCCCTAAGATAGCGCAGGTGATCAATCAGGCTGGTAGGCGTGATGATCTGTACGACCTGCTGGTACTGACGAGGGGTGGCGGTTCACCAGAGGATCTGGCTGTATTTAATGAGGAGGTCGTTGCTCGTGCATTGAAGGGGGCAAAGATCCCTACAATATCGGCTATTGGGCATGAGCAGGATATTACGATCTGTGATTTCGTGGCAGATCTGCGAGTGGCAACACCAACGGCGGCGGCGGAGCGGATCTCTGTAAAATTTAAACAAACTGCTGTAAATATAGGCTTTTGGCATAGTCGCATATTTAGCCTGTTGCGTTGGCGTATAGAACATGCTAATCTATCCCTCGATAAGCTATCGACAAAGGTGCTGGCGTTTGGGCCAGCAAATTTTTTGCAACGAGAACGGTTTCGTTTTCAGGCTGCAAATGCCAAGTTGCGGCAGCAGATCAGGGTGTTTACCACTGAAAGGCGGCATAAACTAGACCTGCTCACGAGAGGGCTAGAGATGAATAATCCCGATCGGCTTCTAGAGCTAGGGTACGCAAGTATCTCTACAAAGGATGGTGAAGTGGTCTCTAGCATTGCGCAGGTGGCACTTGATACTGAGCTGAATATTAAGATGAAAGATGGAATTATAAATACTTTTGTAACTGGAAAAAAATCTAGGAGATAGAGATAATGGATAATATACCTATAACGCCAGAGGGTTTCAACAAACTAAAAGCAGAGTTAGAACGATTAAGAACCGTTGATAGACGTGAGATTATCGAAGCGATCCAGGAGGCGAGAAGCCACGGCGACCTTAGTGAAAATGCCGAGTACGACTCTGCAAAGGAGCGCCAAGGGCTTATCGAGGCACGTATAGCAGAGCTGGAGTCAAAGATTCCTCGCTTCGACGTGATCGATATCACCAATATGTCTGGCGATAAGATCATGTTTGGCGCAACCGTAGAGCTTGAGAATATCGATACCAGCGAAAAGAGGGTGTATACTATCGTGGGGCCTGATGAGGCTGATATCTCTGTGGGTAAAGTGTCGATCCTGTCGCCACTATCAAGGGCTATTATCGGCAAAAAAGCTGGCGATGAGGCTATCGTACAGGCACCTAGCGGCGATATCGAATATGAGATTATAAAGGTAACGTTCTAATGCTAAACTTGCCAAATCTGCTGACTATCTTGCGTATTCTGATGGTTCCTGCATATTTAGCAGTGTTTTACAGTGATCTCCAATATGCCAATCAGATCGCACTTGTACTATTTGTTGCCGCTGCGCTGACCGATATATTAGATGGCTATTTAGCTCGCAAATATAAGCTAGTGACGAATCTTGGTAAGATAATGGATCCGGTTGCCGATAAGATTCTGGTGGCGACGGCTATGATAGCACTTGTAGATGCCGATAGGCTTGTCGCCTGGATCGCTATGGCTATGCTCTTTAGAGATTTTGCCGTGGACGCTTTGCGCAGTATCGCTGCCGCTGCTGGCACCGTTATCGCCGCTGGTCCATGGGGGAAGCTCAAGACGCTCATTCAGATCTTTGCGCTTAGCTTCTTAATGTTTGGCGATACGCTCTCGCTATACCCAGCGTTCGGTATCTCGACATTGCACGCTAGTGGAATTGCAATCCCAGCACACCTTATCGGCACGATACTTATATATATTGCCCTTGTGGCGTCAATCTTCTCTGGAATAGTTTACTATAGACAGTATTTCAGATTTTTAAAGAGTAGCAACTAATGACTATAATATTCGCAATACTTCCAATAGCGATCTGCTATCTAATTGGCTCTATCCCTACTGCATACTTGTTTGTAAAGATGGTGAAGGGGATCGATATCCGCACATTCGGCTCTGGCAACGTCGGCGCAACGAACGCTGGCAGAGCTATCGGCAGCAAGTGGGGATTCATTGTGGTGCTTATCTTAGACGCACTCAAGGGGTTCCTGCCGCTCTTCGTATTAACTATAATCGGCGTTAATATGAACGTTATCCTTCTATCCGCTTGCGCCCTAATCTTGGGGCATACATTCCCGATCTTCCTTGATTTTAAAGGTGGTAAGGGGGTCGCAACAGGGCTTGGAGCGTTCCTTGCGCTGGCGCCGATGGCTGTAGCGGTTGCAATAGTTGCATTTATAATACTACTACTCGCCTTTCGTATGGTGTCGCTCGGTTCTATCGTTGCGGCGGTAGTATTATCTGTAGCGGTGGTATTTTTATACAATGCTACACCTATATTATGGGTATTCACATGGATACTCGCTGCATTTGTGATCTATAAACATCGCTCGAACGTCAGCCGCATAATCGCTGGCAACGAAAATAAAGTAAAGTTTAAAAGATGAGTGAACGGTTTATGCAGAGGGCTATCGATCTAGCCCTCCGAGGCAGAGGATACACTCGCACAAACCCCTGCGTAGGGGCGGTGCTTGTAAAGAATGGCGAGATAGTGGGCGAGGGGTGGCACCAGGCCTATGGGCAGGCGCACGCTGAGGTAAACGCCCTTGCTATGGCTGGCTCAAACGCCAAAGGGGCAGACCTTTACGTCACACTCGAGCCGTGTACCTCATACGGCAAAACACCGCCGTGTAGCGTTGCCATTATAAACGCTGGCATAAAGCGAGTCTTTATCGGCGTGATCGACCATAATAGAAAGCATGCAGGGAACGGTATCAGGGTGCTTCAAGAGGCAGGGATAGAGGTTGTCTCTGGCATACTTGCAACCGAATGCGCCAATCTAATCGAAGATTTCACAAAATATATCACTACAGACCTCCCTTACGTTACGATGAAGATCGCCCAGAGTATCGACGGCAAGATCGCTACATTTTCGGGTGAGAGCAAGTGGATCACAGGGATCGAATCTCGCACAAAGGTGCATGAACTTCGCAAATATTCCGATATAGTGCTTGTGGGGATAAACACGGTGCTGGCAGATGATCCAGAGCTGACAGTTCGCCTTATCCCTACTGATAGACACCCTGCAAGGGGTGTGCTGGATCGGTCGTGCAAGATTCCATTAAGCTCAAAACTTGTGCAGACGGCTCGAGAGGTGCGCACGATCGTATTCACATCGTTTGCGGCAGATGCGGCGAAGGCGGCAGCGCTTAGAAGCCACGGCGTAGAGGTTGTTTTCTATACTGATCTACTAGACCTACTCAAGAAGATCGGCGAGATGAAGATGATGAACGTCTTCGTTGAGGGGGGCAGTACGATCTTTGGGGCGTTTATGGATGCGAAGCTTGTGGACGCTGTCGTGATCTTCGTCGCACCGATTATAATCGGCGGTGAGGGGGCGAAGGGGACGTTCGCCGGCGTGGGGCTATCGACGCTAGCCGAGGCGGAGCGGATCAAAGAGATGACCATCGAGCGAGTAGGCGAGGATATAATGATCGCTGGAAAGCTGAAGGGGTATGGAGCAATAGCATGTTCACAGGGATAATCGAGGAGCTAGGCACAGTCAAACGGCTTACCAGTAAGGGTATCGAGATCGCCGCCAAGGTGGTGCTATCGGATATTAAACTCGGCGATTCGATAGCCGTCAACGGTGTATGCCTCACCGCTACAGCCTTTACCGCTACGAGTTTTCAGGCTGATATATCAGAGGAGTCGTTCAGAAGAACGTCGCTAAGCCGTCTATCCGCAGGCTCTTTAGTAAACCTAGAGAGGGCAATGCAAAGTGGTGGCAGATTCGGCGGACATATCGTGCAGGGGCATGTAGACGCCACAGGCACGATTCTTGAGCTATCAGGCAGAGACGGCTTCAACTGGCTACGGATAGAGCTTCCAGAGAGGATTCGCAAATTTGTGGCGGAGAAGGGGTCGATCACAGTCGATGGGATCAGCCTTACTGTGGCGGAGGATGACGCAAATTCTATCTCGATCGCCGTCATCCCACATACCTATAAAAACACCAATCTAGCTACTTTGCATACAGGAGACCTTGTAAATATTGAAGTCGACCTTATCGCACGATATCTTGAGAAACAGTTGAATTATATCGGGAAAGAGGATAGACTACTAAAACTGATCGAGGAGAATTTATGAGGGCAACAGTTTTAGAGGCTATCGAAGAGATAAAGAATGGACGCATGATCATCCTTGTGGATGATGAAGATCGTGAGAACGAGGGCGATCTTATGTGTGCAGCCGAGTTTGCCACTCCAGAGGCTATAAACTTTATGGTGAAGGAGGGGAGAGGCTTGGTCTGT
>JAITWF010000110.1 GCA_031285415.1 Deferribacteraceae bacterium | reverse complement strand
GATAAAGTATCTTCGTTATATCGCTCTAAATCGCTACTGAAAGATAATCAGCCCGATTATCTGAACTTTGTATGTACTGCTACAACAAATTTAGAACCGTTCGAGCTTTTAGATTATCTTAAACATATAGAGGTTCTATATGGACGAAAAAATATAGCTGAACGCTGGCAAGAGCGCACTATAGATATCGACATCATCGACTACAATGGCGAAGTTCTCAACTCTGATAGACTCACTCTACCTCATAGAGAGATGCAAAATAGACCGTTCGTACTGCTACCCATGCGCGATATAGTGCCAAATTATCGCAGTCCTATAACAAAATTTGATTTACAACAACTTTGTAGTATGCTAACAGATATGTTAGAGATAAAAAAAGAGGAAAGGGGCGATAATCTATGGCTGTCTTAACCATATCAAAGGAAACAGGTTGCGGCGACGAAGTGTGCGCTATAGTTGCAGATAAGCTCCGATACAAGATTGTAAACAACGAGATAACACACTACGCTGCAATTTTAAGCAATACCCCACACGAAAAGGCGGAGAAGCTAGACGACAGACACTACTCTCGTAGAAGTGCCTTCATATCCGACTATCTAGATATGAGCTTCTTCAAGCCAGAGGAGCTGCTACTGCCACCGAAGGAGATTGAATCCTCCCAGCCGTATGAGTATGCTGAAACATCATCTGGCGAAGGATTTCGTCAAACAACCGAAAGAGTCATACGAATGTTTGCAAATGAGGACAATATCATCATCGTCGGCAGAGGTGGAAACTTCGTATTAAAAGATCACCCCAACACCCTTCATGTGCGATTTGTAGCCCCTCTCGAGCTGCGGACACGAAATATTATGCGTTCACAGGGTATCAATGAAAAAGAGGCTCGCACGATTGCAAAAGAGGTTGATATACGAAAAAGCAAATATATGAAACATCATTTTAAATCAGACATAACCGATCCTGCAAACTACCATGTAGTAGTCAATTTAGGGATGGTTACGATAGAGAATGCCGCAACATTTCTGATAAGTGCGCTCACATTTAGATGAAACATCTCGCTATTCCGATAGCCTGCCTGATGATTGCAGGGATCGCCATATACCTCTTTTCGGAGCATAAATGGGCGATCTATCAGGAGGCGTTCGCCTCATCGTTCAAAGAGGTGCAGGGGGCGGTCTTTCAGTATTACGTACGAGAGCGCAAAGCCCCCGATAATATCACGTCGCTAAAGGGCAATATCTCCCCTGCAACAGATACCTTTGCTGCACAGGAGGGTTGGCAGATCTACCACTGCACTAGCACAAATTCAGGATATATTGCTACAGATGATTCCGACTATCTCTGCCTAGAGATGCTTGCACCACTTCGAGCGATCTGCGCATTGGAGATAGAGAAAGATGATGGCAACCCAGCCAAAGGGATGGGGGTAAGTGATGAGATCGATAAAGATCGGTTGAATAATTGTCGAATTGTTGGTAAAAAGAGATATAGGTATGTGTATCATATCTTTTAAGGAGCATACACCGTGAAAAAATTGTTAATATTAGCTGTTCTACTTGTTTTAGCGTCATGTGCCAACAAGTACACATACTACTCAGACAAGATAGACACCCTCGATACGCCTACGGAGATCGTCTCTGTCGCTACCGATATAAGCACAGAGAAGTACCTATCCTCCAGCGATAGGGCGAAGCTCACAGGAGAGCTTTCAAAGCATACAGCCGATCTTGTGATAGGAAAGATCAAAGATGCTGCCAAGAGTAGAGATTACAATGCCAAAGAGATCCTTGACGAGGCTCTAGAGTACGCCGACGCTGTGCGAGAGGTTGTGGGGAAAGAGGAGTATAGAAAGATTATGGCAGAGTACGCAAACGCTATCTCCAGCATGATGTTGGAGAGTATACTGAAATGATAAAGGCGCTCTTAATACTCTTTGCAACGATCGCTCCGCTAACAGCTATGGCAGAGCTTACAATCTCTGGCGGAGACAACGTTTCACGTGGGGAGCCGATGGTTGTACGCCTCAAAAGCACAGACAGTGTTAAAAATTTCACAATTCAGTGGCAAAATATAACTGTTACGCCGCCAGCTATCTGCAACAAGGTTTGTACCGCCGAGATAATCCTGCCTACAAACTACGATAAACAGGGAAAATTTCCTCTAAAGGTAACAGCTGGAAAGGCTAGTAAAGAGAAAACTATCAACGTAAAGGATCGATACTATCGGGTGCAGAAGCTGAAGGTAGAGCCGAAGTATGTGCAGCCAGCGAAGAAAGATTCAGAGCGCATTCAGAAAGAATCGAAGATAACTCGGGTTGCGCTGACGCAGTTTACACCAACTAAGGGCTGGAAGCTACCCATGCAAAAGCCTATCAATAGCAAGCTTTCAAGCACATTCGGAAGCGCACGCTTCTTTAACGGTGAACGCAGAAGCAAACACTCGGGGCTTGATTTTGTTGGTAAAACTGGCGATAAGATAAGTGCCGTTGCCGATGGCAAGGTCGTATTGGCGCAGAACCTCTACTTCGGCGGAAACGCCGTATATATCGACCACGGTCTAGGGGTGGTATCCGCCTCTCTACATATGTCGAAGATGTTGGTAAAAAAGGGCGACACAGTGAAGAGAGGGCAGACGATCGGGCTTGTGGGCGCAACTGGCAGAGTAACGGGCCCTCACCTGCACTTTAGCATGTTCGCACAGGGCGTTTCAATAGACCCATTGCTGTTGTTTTAAAAGTGATAAATAACCCCTAGTGTATACGATTTATTATTCAGATCCATATCAAAATCGTCGTTATACGTTATAGATGAACCATCTTTAAAGTTAACAGTTTTATCTAGCGTATATTTAGGGCGAGCTGTTTCTTGCCCTCTGAATAGGAAGAAGAGCCCCCAGCTGCCATCTTTTGTGAGTACATACTCTAAGCCTAGATAGTAGTGCCAGCCGTAAACGAACTGGCTGTAGTTTTTGGTATAGTTAGAACCAACGCCTGTAGCGGTATTCCTAAGGTTGCGCATCTCGGTGTTTACGTAGCTCATATTGTACCCTGCCCCAAGGAACAGGTTGATCCATTTGCTGCCTGTAACGTAGTTTACCCCTAATTCGCCAGAGTACTGCTGTGTAGAGAGTTTGAACCCTAAATCTCTTATATTATGCTCTCTATATGGCGTAATCGGCATAAAGCCCAAACTCAAGCCTAGATTGCCATATTCAGACTGTACCACATTCCACATCCCCATCAGAAATGGGCGCAAATCTTGATCTCTATGAGTGTCAGAGTTGCCATAAAGCATAGAGCCACCGATCGCCAAAAAGGCTGGCGACTCGAAATATCCAGGATTATCCGACAGGATATCATCATCCTGCGCATAACCTGCCACTGCTATAAGTAAGAAAAATAGAACGAAAAACTTCTGCATTATAAATCCTTTAAGTAAAAATATCCTACACTATCAACACCCTCCCCTTGAGGGAGGGTCGAAACATTGTATGTTTCGGGGATGGGTAAGTAATTTGCACCCATTACCCCCCACCGAATCGGACTAAGTCCTCTTCGACTCCCCCTCAAGGGGGGAGTGTTCGCAACTTTTAGTACCGCGCACTAAAAATCTGCCCCCGATCCGTGCCAACCCAGAAGGTATCCGAGCATGATGTCACGGTAGTGATACGGCTATCCCCCAATCGTGGGGCATTATCCTCTACCCAATGGGTGATATTATCGGTAAAATTATCGGCACTATAAACTTTATCCTGTGAAACGGCAATGAATTTATCTCTACCGAACGCCACGCCGTAAACTCCGCCAGGGGTCGGCAAAAACTCCTCGCCCCACTCCTCTATATCGTCGTACGATACAAAGAGTCGCCCCTCGTCGAAATCGTCATCAAGGGTGATCGTATTATTATCAAATCTGGCGTTCTGGCTCATCATGCGTATTGTGCGTGTCGTGCCGTTGTCATCTATACCGCCAGAGGTTAGCCCTGTGGGGTTAAAGATCCTATTCCCTGTTCGGCTAGGAGTATCCCACGACATACCATCTGTCGAATACCCCATACTATCTTCATCTGTCGCTAGATAAAAGTAGCCATCGCCGTAGAAGAGATATGGTATGGCAAGCGACGAGCTACCTAATATATTCTTAATCTCATATGTGCGCCATGAGGCTCCGTTCGTTTCAGAGACTGCGGTTATATTATCATAGTTCGTATTATTATCAGGAAGCGTCGTCTGCCCTGCCGTTACAAATTTGCTGCCGTTGCAAGCTATCGATTGAAAGTTTACCCCTTGAATTACGTACTGTATACCATTAATTTCGTGATTCTGAGGGACTGGCGTCCATCTCGACCCATTGTCGATCGACCATAAGATCGTTTGATCGTCGCCAACCGCCATAAAGTGACTGCCACATCGAGCTATATCGTTTAAATTCCTGCTACTATTAGTAGCAACAGCACGCCAGTTTGAGCCACGATTGGTCGAGATCGCCACTCGCCCCCCATTGGAGACGGCGATAATAGTGTTATCGTTGCAGGCGATCCCATTCACCTTAAACGCTGGATCAATCTGCGAAGTTACCCAGCCGAGGTTGCTACGGCTATTCGTTGGCTCTTCATCATCTGGTGTGCCACATGCAAAGAGAGAAACAGACAAGATTAGTAGAAGCGTCATTGCGGACTTGCTCCGCAATCCAGAATTAACAGATCTGGACTGCGGCTTGGAGGCCGCAGTGACGGATGTAGCACATCTTTTCTGACAACTTCCCCCTCCTCCGCCACAGGAGCATTTATGCCCCTTACGACTGGCAAAATATAGAGCGGCACCGAAGAATAAGAATATAAAGAATGTAATTAATATTAGTTTCAAACTTCCCCTCTCTTATGGGCGGGCATGTATTCTGTGCAAGGTAGCGAAAGCGTAACCTTGCCAGAAGCCACACGAGCATTGAGGCGAGAGCCTCAAGTCTGCGGAGTAAACCCCGCCCCTACGTAACGGCAATGCGGATTATCCACCAAAATCATCCAAGAACACGTTCTCGGCTGGCACGCCCTGCTCGTCGAGCATTCTGCGCACAGCAGATAACATCATCGGAGGGCCGCACAGGTAATATTCGCAATCCTCTGGTGCCTCATGATCCTTTAGATACTCGTTCAGGCATACGTTATGGATAAACCCTGTATGTCCGCACCAGTTATCCTCTGGCAGTGCGTCTGACAACGCCACATACCAGTTAAAGTTTGGAAACTCCGCCGCAAGTGCGTCGAAATCCTCTTTATAGAATAGCTCCTTCAAGCTTCGTGCGCCGTACCAGAAGGTGATCTTGCGCTTTGTATTCTTCGATTTCAGCTCGTCCATTATTATCGAGCGAAGTGGTGCCATACCTGCGCCGCCGCCGATGAAGATCATCTCTGCCTCGGTATCCTGTGCATAGAAATGCCCAAATGCGCCAGCTATCATCGCTTTGTCGCCAGGTTTTAAGCTATATATCCAGCTAGAACCAACGCCAGGGGGCAGCCCCTGTGTGCGAGGTGGTGGCGTAGCGATACGGATATTAAGCTTAATCAACCCCTTCTCGCCTGGGTAGTTTGCCATAGAGTACGCACGGATTACAGCCTCTTCACTCTCTGATACTAGATCAAAGAAGCCAAAACGTGTCCAATCATCTCTATACTCAGGTTCTATATCAAAATCGCTATATTTAACGGTTAATCCAGCTGGGCGAGTGATCTGAATGTAGCCACCAGCCTTAAAATCAAGCTCCTCCCCCTCTGGCAGTTGAAAGACGATCTCCTTTATGAATGTAGCAACGCTGTTATTCGATACAACGGTACACTCCCACTGCTTTGCGGAGAATACCTCGGCAGATAGCTCGATCGCCATGTCCTGCTTTACAGGCACCTGACAGGCGAGACGTGCGCCTATAAGCTTATCTTTAGCTGATATTACCCCCTCTGTAGGTAGGATATCGCCGCCGCCGTGCTTTACAATCACCTGACACTGTCCGCAGGTGCCACCGCCACCGCACGCCGACGATACAAAGATCCCCTCCCCTGCAAGCGCAGAGAGGAGTTTGCCCCCTGCTGGCACCGATAGAGCCGCAGATTCATCGCCGTTTATAACGATCTTAACGTCGCCCGATGGCACCCAAAAGTGCATTGCAAGCTGTATTATCGCTATCAGTATAAATATTACTAGTGTAAAAAATGCAACACCTGTTGCGATCTGAATCATAGTTTAATCCCCGAAAATACCATAAACGCCATAGCCATAATACCTGCCGCAATAAAGGTGATCCCATGCCCCTGTAAACCCTTTGGCACGTCAGAGTACTTCATCTTCTCACGAAGCCCTGCAAGGCATACAAGCGCAAGAGCCCAACCAAATCCAGAGCCGAAGCCATATACCACGCTTTCGGTGAAGCTATAATCCCTCTGCACCATAAAGAGCGTACCGCCAAGTATGGCGCAGTTCACTGTAATTAAAGGTAAAAAGATCCCTAACGAGTTGTATAGCGATGGCACAAATTTATCCAGAAACATCTCTAGAAGCTGTACAGTAGCCGCTACAACGCCGATATAGGTAATCAAACCTAGGAAGGAGATATCCACCCCTGCTAGCCCAAATTTATCGAGCGAACCAGCCTTTATAAAGGTATTAAATATAATGTTATTAAGTGGCACCGTGACAGATTGCACGAATATAACGGCAATTCCAAGCCCCACCGCCGTCTCGACCTTGTTTGATACCGCTAGGAATGTACACATACCTAAAAAGAAGGCAAGAGCCATATTTTCAACGAATATAGATTTTATTAATATACTAAGATGTGCTTCCATCACGCCTTCCCCTTAGCCACAATTCGAGACTGAATAATCCAGATAATCACCCCTATCAAGAAGAATCCACTTGGAGCCAGCAGCAGTAGCCCATTCGGCACATACCAGCCACCATCCTGCACCGTCGTGAATACCGTATACCCTAAAAGCTTCCCTGCGCCGAAAAGCTCTCTGAATGCACCCATAATCACTAAGATCAGAGCGTATCCGATAGCATTTCCTGCGCCATCGAGAAAGCTCTGGTACGGACTATTTTTGATAGCGAACGCCTCCGCCCTGCCCATAACGATACAGTTTGTGATGATGAGCCCCACAAATACCGATAGCTGTTTACTGACAGAGAAGAAGAATGCCTGTATAAGCTGATCTGCAACGATAACGAGGGAGGCGATGATCGTCATCTCCACTATTATACGAATGCTTGAGGGGATATAGTTCCGTATCAGGCTTACAAATAGGTTTGATAGGGAGACAACAAAAATCACCGCAAGCCCCATCACTATTGATGTTTTCAGCTGCGAGGTGACGGCAAGCACAGAGCAGATACCGAGTATCTGCACGGCGATCGGGTTGTTTTTTATTATAGGATCAAGGAAGATCTGCCTATTATCTATCTTTTTGCTCATTGCGCTTCCTCGTTCATCTTAGTTAGAAAGTTTCTGTACCCCATATCGCTAAGCCAGAAGTATAGGGTGTTTTTGACACCATCTGTCGTTAGAGTTGCCCCTGATATAGCGTCTACAGTGTGCTGTGCATCCTCCGAATCGGGGCGTATCGGGCTTTTACTAAAGAAGAATCGTGGTTTATCTTGATAATCGTAGATCTTCTTCCCCTGCCAGTTTGTCTGCCAGCGAATATTGTCGATCTCGCCACCTAGCCCTGGCGTCTCACCATGTTCAGAGAAGCGAATCCCTGCCACAGTAAAGCTTGCAAGATCCACCGCTAGATACGAGTGCATAACCGACCACAATCCAGAGCCGTACATTGGAAGGATCGCTATCGACGGCTTATCGTTATTATAAAGCACATAGACCATCATCTCTTTTGGCATCATCTTGATCGCCGCAATATCATACCCTTTCGGGATGATAGTACACCTCTCGGGGTCTCTGATCATCTCTGGAAATTCGGCGTACCACCGCTCTGGATCTGATTCCTTTCTATATTCACCCGTCTCAAGATTAACTATAAGTGGTACAAACTGCTCGAATATATCATCGGAGTAGCCTGTAAATCCTGCCGCCGCAATTATCGTCTCTATACGAGATCGCTCACGGCTGACAGCCTGAATTGGGCGCAAGATCACCACCGATAGCGATACCAATATAGAGCAAACGAGTGCGACAGCGATACCGACTAGAAAAGCTCTTCTCTGTTCAGCTTGCACAACGCACCTCACGACGCTTGATATTGCGTTTTATAAAGTAGTAGTCTATCGCAGGGATAGTGACATTGCAAAATAGTATCGAAAGCATAACGCCCTCTGGATATCCAGGGTTTACTAGCCGCACAAGAGCCGTCAGCATGCCGATCATAAATCCGTGGATCACCTTCCCCCACTTCGTCACAGAGGCACTCACAGGGTCGGTCGCCATAAAGACTATACCAAAGATAAATCCGCCAAGCACCAAATGCCAATGAACGCCTACACTCCAGAACGGATTTGTATCTCCACCCAATACGTTAAATAAGAGAACTGTAAATGCTAACCCTGCAATGCCAGAGAGCATGATTCTAAGTGAACCGATCTTCGTCCACACCAGTATTACAGCGCCGATCAGACATGCGATAACAGAGGTTTCCCCCATACTACCTGGAACGATACCAATGAATGCGTCCCACCAGCTGATATTGATAACGCCAGTGGTCTTTGCAGCGGCAAGTGGAGTCGCTCCAGAGACGCCGTCTACCACAAGGGAGCTGATCGGATACCAGATCGTATCGCCAGACATTGATGTAGGGTATGCAAAGAATAGAAAGGCACGGCTAAAGAGGGCAGGATTGACAATATTTTTGCCAGTGCCACCGAAAATCTCCTTGCCAAAGACTATACCGAAGCTTATCGCCATAGCCGCCTGCCAGATCGGGATCGTAGGCGGTAGCACCATCGGGAATAGCAGGCTAGTCACGAGGAAGCTCTCATTTATCTCATGCTTGCGAATCGTTGCAAATAACAGCTCCCATGCGCCCCCGATCACCACTACAGTAACGTATATTGGGATAAAATAGAGAAAACCGTGTATCATATTAGCGAAAAGGCTTTCAGGGCTGAATCCGATACCTATTGCAAGTAACAGATCCTCTCGCCATGTGAACGGCACAGCCGCTCCAGCTGCCTGCAACTTCGCTATTGCGACGTTTGCCTGATAGCCTGTGTTATAAAACATCATGATAATGCACGGCAGCAGTGCCAGCACGACCGTGATCATAATCCTTTTCAGATCGAGTGCGTCTCGCATGGCGGTCTTGCCCGTAGAGACAGCGGATGTCTGATAGAAGAAGGTGCCGACCATCTCGTAGAATGGGGCAAACTTCTCTAGCTTTCCGCCTTTATTAAAATGTTTCTCCTGCTTTTCTAAAAACTTTCTAAAGGGCATGTAGCTATATCTCCTTACGTATGCTATCGAGAGTATCTCGTAATATCGGCGCAAAATCAGCCTTTGATGGGCTAACGTATGTGGCAAGGCTAAGATCTTCCTCTAGAAGCTCCAACGCCCCCAACTTCTCTGCCATCTCAGTATCTTTTACGATAAGATACTTCAAAAACGGCGTCATTATAATATCTAGCGGCATAATGCTCTCGTAGCTGCCGACTGGTACCATCGAGCGTGGCGAGCCTCGCATAGAGGTATCAAAGTGGTACACCTTCGGTTTCGTTATATGCGACATAAAGATACGCTTTACGCTAAATAGATCAAATCCTGTCGTAAGCCACGAGAATAGCTTGCTCTCACGCCCCTCAGGGATACACGTTATCTGTAGGTGCCTGCGGCTCATCCATTTATTATCATCGTCGATATTTGTGCCGTATAGAGCGGATCCGCTTATAAGGCGGTAGTTATCGTCATGTTTAATCCTGCCGACGGTGAGATCGAATACGTTCCCCCCTACTGGCACCCTCATTAGCGTTGGAGCGTTCACCCCTACGCCAGCTAAGGAGATTACTCTAGAGTGGTTTACATTGCCAGTGGTGAAAAGCTCGCCGATCGCCGCTACATCTTGATAGTTTATCTCCCACACGCTGCGACTGCGGCAGACTGGGTGCAGATGG
>JAITWF010000039.1 GCA_031285415.1 Deferribacteraceae bacterium | reverse complement strand
CGAGGCGTTGATCCTTATCGGCTACGCTGGCAATTTGCAGGAGCTACTGCCGAAGGGTGTTTTTGATATAAAGGCGTTGAACGCACTGCGGCAGAAGATCTCGCAAAGTCCGCACTTCGAGAAGAAGATAATGCTGCATACGGCTGAGAACACTCCCCCCTTGAGGGGGAGTCAGAGCGTTAGCTCTGGTGGGGGGTTGTAGTGAGTTACTTCATCAGCGACCCCTCCCCGACAACAAGTTGCCGACCCTCCCTCAAGGGGAGGGTGTTTGTGGTCTTATCCCTCTTTCTCCTGCTCTCCCTCTCCGCATACGCCGCAATGAAGCCAGTAGTGGCTACAGAGGAGGCGTTCTCTATCGTAGACCTAGCGGCAACGCCCGATGGAGGCACCATTATAGCGGCGATCTCCGATGGTAGTATTCGGCAGATTAGCGCAAACTCTGGCGTGCAGACAAAGGCTACAGTCACAATGCCTAAGGCTGTAACGGCTATCGATATTACATCGGAGGGTAAAAGGCTATTTATCGCCTCTGATAAGCTATACCTAATGACTTTGAGCGACCAGAGCTACACCTCGATAGAGTCTCTACGAATGCCTGCTACCGATATCGCAGCCGATAGATCTGGCGTATTTGGTGCCTCTATCCGTGGTAAAGCGATCACATATTACAATCTAAACAGCGGCAAGGCGACGCTCACCTTCGACGCACCAGCGGAGGCGTACGCCATATCGATAAACAACGCCGCCCAATCTGTGTGCGTTGGTGGAAAAGATGGCGTTGTGCGCTGCTACTCGATCTACGGTGGGGAGCTACTAAAGGAGTATAACGCAAAGATTGGCGAGATACGAGACCTTGCTGTGAGTAGCAACTCTATGATAGTCGGCGGATCAAATGGAGCGGCACTGATAAGGGGCGATGGCACGGTGGTCGAGCTTGCGAGGCATACAGACGCTGTAAATGCAGTATCAAGTACCCCCGATGGCAAATTTGCCGTTAGCGGCGGCGATGATACCGTTCCTGTAATGTGGGAGCTTGCTTCTGTGCGAGCGGAGAACAGCCCTGTGAACCCTCCAATGCCTATTACAGCGGTATTAGTCGACCCATACTTTCGGTATATCGCTACAGCAGGGCGAATCATTGGCGATATGGGCGGAATGCTCAATATTCAGTACACCTCCAAGAAGAGTGAAGTGCGAAACGTATATCCGTTCAGAGATGCAACGCTCACGATGACGCCAAACGGCTATGTAGATGGCGTTGGGCTGTTTGGTAAATATATCACATACACCGAAGGGGCTAAGGTATACAAATTTAACGACGTCGCCCCAACTGTACATCAGCCGCTGCGGATGGGCTATGCTATGCCTATGCCGAAGATTACGAACGCTCCAACGGCTGTGCAGACGGCTAAACCTATAACAGTTGACACTACTCCACCTATTATATCAACCAACGAAAGGGGCTTTCAGGCGGTTACCGATGACGAGATTCGCACTATTAGCGGAACTATCACCGATGAATCAGGGGTAGCGTGGGCGAAGGTCGATGGTAGACCATTTCCTCTAAAGGCTGGCGGAGTATATAGTATAGAGGTGACTGTGCCGAAAAGTGGCAAACGTATCGTGATATCTGCCGCCGATAGCTACGGAAACGCTACAGAGCGAGTGATTACACTATCAAGTGATCAGCAGAACGACGGTAAAAATCGCAAAGTAGCCCTCCTGATCGGCATAAATAGATATAAATACCTGACAGCGTTAAAAACTCCAGAGTACGACGTGCGTGCGCTCTCTGAGGTGCTTTCGAATAATTACGGATACGAGATCTCTACACTGATAGGCAGTGCCGCCACGAGGGACGCCATTATGGGCGAACTGAATAGGTTTCGGCGAACACTTACCACTGGCGACAAGCTTATAATCTACTACGCAGGGCATGGACAGCTCGATAAGGACACAAAGGAGGCGTACTGGCAGCCGTACGACGCACTAACGGATGATGATACGGCGTGGATACCCACTAGTCAGCTGGCGAAGAACCTCGTTGCGTACGACGCTAGCGATATTCTGGTGATCGCCGATAGCTGCTACTCTGGAGCTTTGAGCTATAAACCGACGATGAGTAACGATGTGCGAATGTTTATCGCAAGTGGCGGCGAAGAGCCTGTTGCCGATGGGGGCAAAGATGGGCATTCAATCTTCTCAAACGCATTGCTTTCAGCGTTAAATGGTGATATAACAGCCGATACACTTTTTCAGAATGTAGCGAAAGAGATGGCTGGCAAGGCTAAACAGAGACCAACGTATCTGAAGCTTTCTGGCGAGGAGTTTCGGTTTTAACTATGGTAATAAAGTGCGGAAGTTGCGGAGAGAATATCTCTGATGGGGCAGCGAAATGCCCAGCGTGCGGTGCGTCGCAGTCAAAGGTAGCACAGATTACGAAGAGTCCAGCGGCTCAAAACATAATCTGGATGATCACGAGTAGAGAGGGGAGAATCGGCAGAAAGTCGTACTGGATACAGTGTTTGATTACGGCAGTTGCCTCTATTCCGCTCTCGATGGTGACGATATTTATCGATAGATCTGGCACGCTAACCTCTTTAGCGTTAATGCTCTTATCTCTAACGACTATCATGCCGATGATCAAACGTCTGCACGATAGGAATAGAAGCGCGTGGTTTATGCTCGTGTATATGATCCCGATAGTGAATCTCTGGATCGCAATCGAGGTCGGCTTTCTGCGTGGCACAAGGGGCGATAATAGATATGGAAGCGATCCGCTAGCGGTATAGATCATAGGTGTATTCTTGAATTCCCCTTCGCCAGCGAAGGGGAATTAATTTATTTTGCAAACACCTTCAATAGCTTTAATGCACCGCCGTTCTTATCCCACTCCCCTAGAGCCAGTAACTTCCCAGAGACCGACATTATTAGATAGTGCAGATCCTCGGCCGGTTCAGGGATCGTTTTATACTCGTTACGTCGTGGGGCGATACCATTTGCGATCTTCGATACAGCGGCGTCGTACAGGATCGCCTTCGGCAGATCAACCACATCCTCCACCGCTAAAAGTACATCGTTCACCTTATTTGAGTTTACAGCCTCTTCGATCGCCGCAATCTTATGGGCATTTTTTACGTTAAATATGCCGTTCTGGCTGCGTATCAATCCGCTCATGGCGGCGTACGAGCCTAATGTATTTCCCATAGTCTCGATAACGCTACGCACATAGGTGCCTTTGCCGCAATCCATCACGAAAACGCCATCTGGGTAGCTGTAGCTCATTAATTCGATCTTCGTAATCGTCATCGTTGCTTTGCCAGCGTCCTCAAGCTTCCCCTCTCGTGCCAGGTCGTACGCCCTCTTGCCGTTGATCTTTTTTGCAGAGAATGCAGGCACAGTCAGCTCTATATCCCCAATCATCGGTGATAAGGCTTTGCGAACCTCATCTTCGGTCGGCTCTATATCGGAGGTGTGCCGAACGGTGCCAGTTGTATCGTATGTATCGTAGGAGGCTCCAAGCCTAAACTGCGCAATATACTGTTTATCTTTAGCGGTCAATAGATCGGCAAATCGTGTAGCGTAGCCGATACATACGGGGAGAACCCCCTCCGCCATAGGGTCGAGCGTGCCAGCATGCCCACATTTATTCGCCTTGAAGATCCGCTTAATGCGTGCCACTACATCGAAAGAGGTCATGCCTGCCTCTTTGTATACGTTTATGATTCCGTCCATATCAACCTATCACTATATTTTTTATCTATAATTCCATCTCTACGAAGCCAGCAGAGATACCCCTTCACGGTGCTAGATACGAGATACCACGACTCCTCCCATATAAGTGGGATAGAGAGCTTATCTGCTACCACTTTAGTTATCTCTTCGGCGGTGTTATCGGCTACACTCTCTAAAACTACCGCTTTTATCCGCTCGATATGCGCACGCTGTAGCGATATAAGCTCGGCGCACTCATCACGGTCAAATGTGCCTTTATGACAGATAACAGCCGTTTTATAGGGGATCTCCTGCACTAGATCAAGCGATTTGTACGCCATCTCGGCATTAAATAGGTATAGGATCCCATGTTTCTTGATATTCTCCGCAGATAATATAGCGTCCCCTAGAAAGAGGGTATCGTCTATTAGATATGCGGTGTGCGCTGGCGAGTGCCCAGCTGTGGAGATAGGTGTAATCGTATGATCGCCTATCGTGAAAGGTCTATCAGGTATACAGGTGGCTGTGGGGATCGCAGAGGCTAGCAGAAAGGGATTGTCGCTTGCGTTTGGCAAGATTCCGCCACTAAGCATTGCCCCCTCTAGCTCTGGCATATGGGCAAACGATAGCTCCGCCGCTGGTACGTACAGCTTTGTGCTGTAATTCTCAACGAAGTAGGCGCTCCCGCCGATATGGTCGGCATGCGTGTGGGTGTGATATATCGCAGTAACGGCGTTTTGGCAGAGTTTATCGATCTTCTTCGCCTGCTTCCTGTTGAAGCCTGAGTCGATCAGGGTAAACCCCTCTGCCGTGCGCAACGCCCCTATCATAGTGGCACCGCTATCGATCACCGATATATCGCTAGCAACCTGTATCAGATCCATTACTTGCTGTCTTTTGCTATATTCAGATCTTTTATAACTTCGTCAAGGTCAAGCCCATGCATAAGGCAACCCTTCTCTAATGACTCGCTCTGCAAGCCTAGACAGCTGGTGCAGCCCATGTTGAACCTATCAAATACTGCGACGGTTGCAGGATATGCTCGTATAATATCTGCAATCAAGGTGTTTTTATCTATATTCATGATAATCCTCTATCTTTTGATTTTATTATATCAAAGTAGTTTAATCAAGATATATTATGTGGTAATATAAATGAACCCCTCTCCCGCCCTTCGGGCACCCTCCCCCCAAGGGGGAGGGGAAAGGTTTTTGTGCTACAACTCTCAA
>JAITWF010000031.1 GCA_031285415.1 Deferribacteraceae bacterium | reverse complement strand
GGGGCGAGAGGTGCGAACCTCTTTAAATCGTTTCTCCAACTGCTTTATATATGCCTGTCTATCTTCACCATCAAAGATTTTGGCAACGAAGCTTCCGCCAGGTTTAAGTGAGCGTTCTGCCAGACCAAATGCGATCTGCACTAGCTCAAGGCTATCAACGTGGTCTTTCACCTTTATCCCTGTGGTTTTCGGCGCCATATCTGTCAAGATAGTGTCGTATACGCCTAGCGCATGCACAGCCTCGATGATCTTTTCATCTTTCATATCGCCCTGTATGAAGGTGAAGTTTGGGTTATTTATGCCCATAATCTCGGCATAATCCACTGCAACCACTCTGCCAGCCTGTCCCACAAGGTTTAGCGCCACTTGGCTCCAGCCGCCAGGGGCTGCGCCGCAGTCTAATATATTGTCACCTTTGCGTATCAATTTATACTTTTGATTAAGCTCTATTATCTTGTACGCCGCTCTGGATTTATATCCCTCCTGCTTCGCCTTGTAGTAGTAACTATCCTTTCGATTGTACATATTCCCTCATATTGCTATGTTGTGCTGCAAGTAGTCCGCCAGCGATAAACCAGTATAGCATACAGATCTCTGAATCAAACATACTATATTCGGTGATCCCTTCGACAAAGAATACCACCGTCAGCAGTAGCCCCATAAGGGCGAAGCCGTTCTTCCTAATAGTGCCAACTAGCTGATCGATGAACAGTCGAAGGTGCAGGGCGGTAACGGCGATAAAGCCGATTATACCGTGCTCTGCAAGTATCTGTAAGATATTATTATGGGCGTGCGCTACCGATTGGTGCTTGACTGGTAGAGCAGCGATAAAGTGTTGGTTTAGATTTGCAAAGCCGACTCCTGTAAGGGGTTCTGACAAGAATACCTGCCAGCTCTCCTTCCACAGTACAAACCGCCATCCAAGCGACGTTGTGGGGTCGTTCCAGCGCAAGATTGCGTCAGAAAATCGCACCTTTAGCTCAGGTATCGCCATCACTAGTGCAATGGCAAAGCCTGTCAGCATTATAGACATTACAATCCCATACAGGCGGAATACGAGCAGTAGCCCAACGATAATCCCTGCCATGCAGGCGATCATTGCGCCTCTAGTGCTAGAGGTGCCTAATCCCATAAACGATATAGCCGTCATGATAATATATATATTGCGTTCACGAGTGCTTCGATACTGACGTAATATTAACACTGACACGCCTAATATAACGACAAGAGCCATTATATTGCCGAAGCTAACAGGGGAGGCGAAGAACCCTGCGGAGCGATCATCTGGCCCCCCGAGTGATTCGTGGAGTAGATAGCGAATCTCCCCCCATATGGAGGCGATAGCACCGCCTGCAATCGTCCAGAATATTACGCCGTAAAGTAGCGATCGGCGGCACATATAGTATCCTATAAGGAATGTGAGCGGAAGGAGAACCTCTTTGTACTTTTTAAATGATCTAGCAGGATCGTCTCCGAGCAGAGTGGTAACGAGCAATACCGCCGCCATAAGTGCGAAATATTTTAGGTATGGGCTTTTAGCGATCTCTCGATAGCTCCCCTTTACGAGGCTATATATAAGAAATACAACAATAACACCATAAAGTATCTGTGTGATACTGATAGATATAGGGCTAAATAACGCCACTAATCGCAGCAACATATCTAATGCCATAGCTCCACTCCCCCCAGATTTATATTAAGGAAGTTGTGGAAAATTGCAAGTTATTTTGCGTCGTTTCGGTGTTTTATTTTACATATTCCCTGTGTCATCGTTCCCATAGGGCAGTATACGCACCATGATCGAGGGCGGTATAGAACCCTTGTGGCAAGTCCAAGCACTAGAGAGGTAAGCATTACGCCGTAAAATCCGTACGCATATTGCGCCACCCAAGGTGTGACGGAGCTAACGCCAGCGGTACTCCACCCTAGCTTAAACGTCCATAGTAGTGTAACTGTTTCTCGTAGCGGTGCACCTGTAAATACTTGATATGTATAGGCAACCATTAATCCAAACATCGTTAGGAAGAAGGCTAGAAATCCGTATCGAAACCACGTCGAGCGTAGAAAGGGCGGAGGCGCCATATTTAAGGAGAATCTACCCCCTAGAAGCTCAAAGAGCCTGCTTCTATCGCAATATTTGTTGCAATAGAGCTTGTTGCCGCCGATAATAGCGAATAGTAGCGGCAGGATAAACATTATCATACCAAGCCACGCAAATAGTATATTAAAGAATCCTAGCGTAAAGTATAGGATCGTCACGATCCATAGATAATCATACCAATATTTTTTCTTCATTATTAACCTCTATTATCGATATAACATTCGCCGAGCAGTGCTTAGCACATGCACCACACCCTCTGCACTTTGGTACGTCGACAACGGCGTACATTCCTTTATACACGGTGATCGCCCCGATCGGGCATTTGCGAATGCATGCACCGCAGGCGACGCACTGTTTGCCAACTGACGCTTTATTCTTTTGAGCCATACCGCCTTCCTCTTTACTATATTAATATATTGTGCTACTTTGCTTCACATCTATGGAGGTGCATCGATGCACAGAGTGAAGTATATCTTAGCAACTATTATTTTTGTGTCAATATTTTCTATGAACGCATTTGCGCTCGACTTTGGTGTGGGTGCCAGCGCATTCATGCCTACGGAGAGCGAGATCTATGATTACGGCTATCAGGTTGAGGCTCATATGGATTTCGGTCTGATCCCAGCTCTTGTAGAGACTCGTATCTCTGTCAGCCGCTATAGTGCAACTGGCGAGGATGCTGGCTTTGATTACGAGCTTTCAGGCTACGGCGGACAGGCTCTTGTGGTGCTAGCCCCTGCAATCCCTATCGTGAAGCCTTATCTGGGTGTTGGATATGGCATATATAGCAACGAAGAGACGATCGATGGACACGGTATCGAAACAACCAACGATAGCATAGGTCACGGTCCTGTAGTCAAGGCTGGGCTTGGCATTAGTATTCTGATACTTGATCTCAGCCTCGATGCTCAATATTACGTAAATAAGGGCGAGGATGACGACGAAGATTACAGTGGATATACCGTAGGTTTAAGCGCAGGTATATCGTTCTAATATGGTATGAAACAGCTTGTCACCCTTGCGATACTGTTACTTATTATAGGCTGTGGCTCCTCCTCGACCGTCACTGTGTATAGTGGCGGTGGTGGTGTCTCTGCGCCTGTATCGACTGCAAAGTTATCGACTATGGGCTATACGATACAGGCTGGGGCGTTCAAAGTGGTTGATAACGCTGCCAAGCTTACCGATAAACTTGAGATGGATGGGCTTGATCCATACTATTTCAAGGAGTCAGGGCTATACAAAGTCCGCTTTGGTAACTTTTCTACCAAAAATGAGGCGGAGCGGTATGCAAATTCACTAAAGAAGAGCAGAGTTATAGATGTATACTATATTGTATCGCCGACAGATTACGCTATCGTACAATCTGGAGGGAAGGGGATACGTGGCGACCTAGTAAAGAGTGCAAAGGGGTATATCGGCGTGCCGTACAAGTGGGGCGGCACGACTCGGGCAGGGATCGACTGCTCTGGGTTAACGCAGGCTGTATATAATCTGAATGGGCTGAGCATGCCAAAGTTCTCTGGTGCGCAGTACGATCGGGGTAGTTGGGTAAGTAAAGCTAACTTGCAGCCAGGCGATCTGGTATTTTTCGCCACTAGCGGCGGCAAGAAGGTGAGCCACGTGGGGATATATATCGGCAATAGCAACTTTATACATGCCCCATCTAAGGGGAAGAATGTAACTACAACGTCGCTAAATGATGCATTCTTTCGTAAAACATACCTAGGTGGCAGGAGTTACTTATAGATGAAAAAATTAAAGATATATCTTGATACATCTGTGGTTAGCTATCTAGATGCACTAGATGTACCAGAAAAGATGAATGACACTATATCTTTATGGAGACAGATTCAGGCTGGCATGTATGAGGTGATCTTCTCTGAACTAGTGTTTGATGAGTTATCTCACTGTTTGGAGCCTAAAAGGAGCCTTCTTGCAGCCTATCTACAAAAGATACAATTTGAAATAGTAAAATCTGATATTAATGCTGTAGAACTTGCCAGCAAATTTATAGATTTTGGTGTTTTAAGAGAGAAAAGTTTTGACGATTGCCGTCATATAGCAGCAGCTCTTCTATCTGGTTGTGATATTATCGTGTCTTGGAATTTTAAGCATATTGTAAATGCCAAGACAATTAAAGGTACAAAGGTGATTGCGGCGATGGAGGGCTATAAAGACGTTATAATCTGCTCTCCAACTATGCTGATAGGAGGCGACAATGAAGAGTGATTTGCAAAATATTAGCCCCTCATTTACTGTTGAAGATATTCATAAGGTAAGAGAGCAAAGCTATGAAAATCGCAAAGATATGACGCCAGAGGAGATATGTGAGGATACACATACAGGGGCGGAGCGTTTTTTGCAGTTGTTCAACGCTCCATTAGATTCTGCAATAGAGAGTGAAGTTATCGGTCGCTTGCAGTCACCACGCAGGTTGGCAGTTTGAACGATGCAGCAGGTAATTAACGAGATCGCTCTCTTAGCAAAAGATTATAAATATATCCTTCTGAATGGCGATCTAGGGGCAGGGAAGACTACATTCTCTAAAGAGTTAGTGGCTAAGCTTGGAATCGACGAGATCGTCACAAGCCCAACGTTCTCTATCCATAATACATATAGAGGAAATGGTC
>JAITWF010000012.1 GCA_031285415.1 Deferribacteraceae bacterium | reverse complement strand
CTAATACACTCCCCCCTTGAGGGGGAGTCGAAGAGGACAACGTCCGATTCGGTGGGGGGTTACCCCTCCCCGAAGGCAAAGCCTTCGACCCTCCCTCAAGGGGAGGGTGTTTATGCAAGCATAGGAGATTTTATGAAGGGTGTAACCGCCGAATCGCTACTAAATGGTGTCAATAGGCTTGATCTATCAGTGTTATACGGTGAGGAGTATCTTGGTAGCAAGATGATAGTCTCCTCTCGTATACAAAGGCCAGGGCTTGCGCTTGCTGGCTACTTTGAGCATATTCGCTCTGGCAGGGTGCAGCTCTTTGGCGAGACGGAGCTAAACTTCCTATCCACACTCGCCCCCTCTCATAAGATTAATGTGCTCTCTAAACTTGCAGATATAAATCAGTGCCTCTTTGTGGTATCTAAAAATCTTCCTGTACCAGAGGAGCTTATGCAGGTCGTTATGCAGCGCAAGGTGCCTATGCTTGCCGCCGCACAGACTACTGTACAGGTAAACAACGAGATCTCGTACTATCTCGACTATGCTCTCGCCCCAGATGTGCTTATGCACGGTGTTTGCGTTGAGGTGCATGGACTTGGTATTATAATAACTGGCGATTCAGGGATCGGCAAGAGCGAATGCGCCCTTGAGCTTGTAAAGCGTGGTCATAGGCTTGTAGCGGATGATATTATCAGCATTCGCCGCCGCCAGCACTATATCGTCGGTAGCTCAAATGAAACATTAGCTAGCCATCTGGAGCTACGTGGCGTGGGGATACTGAATCTATCCGAGATGTTTGGCGTCACGGCGATACGCCCACGCAAGAAGATCGATCTGATTATAAACTTTCTATCGTTTGAAGAGTGGAGCAGGCGAGATGATACCGACCGTTTAGGGCTATCAGAGCGTTGCAAAACGATCCTCGATATAGAGGTGCCAGAGACGTTCTGCCCAGTATCGCCTGGCAGAAATATGGCAGATGTTGTAGAGATGGCAGCCAAAAATCAGATGATGCGCACGATGGGGTACAACTCCGCAAGGGAGTTTGTCAACGCTGTAAATAGTAAAGTAAAGCATGAAGTAGATATCGATGAATAATCTGTCTATCGCAGTCATCACAGGGTTATCAGGGGCTGGAAAGTCTACCGCCGTAAAGGCGCTAGAGGATATGGGCTACTACACTGTAGATAATATGCCCCTCCTGATAATAGAGAAGTTCGTAGAGCTGTTCTTTGATCTAGGGGTGGCAACCACGAAGATCGCCCTAGTGATCGACATGCGCTCTGGCGATAGCGAGAAGGCGTACAAGGTGATCGACCTTCTGAAACAGCGACATAATGCGAAGATCGTCTTCCTGACTACATCGAAAGAGATACTCCTTAAGCGATATAAAGCAAGCCGCCGCAAACACCCCCTCAAAGGTGATCTAGAGGAGGCTATCGATAGTGAAAACCTGATCATGGAGCCGATAAAAGATATTGCGGACAGCATAATCGATACCTCCGCAATGAATGTGCATGAGCTATCAGATCGGGTGACAGAGTTCTTCCTCGAGCAGAAAGATATGCTTATCACTGTAAGCTCATTTGGCTTTAAACATGGGCTTCCTCTCGATTCAGACCTCGTGTTTGATGTTCGATTTATCAGAAATCCGTTCTTTGTAGAGAGTATGAGGGATAGAACAGGGCTAGATGGCGACGTGTACGACTATGTTATGAAAGACCCTCGCACAGGTGAGCTTTTAGGAAAGCTTACGGAGCTACTCGCTTTCCTGATTCCGAACTATAGTATGGAGGGGAAGAGATTTCTCAAGATATCGATCGGCTGTACTGGGGGCAAACATAGATCTGTCGCCATTGCAGAGTATATAAAAGGTTACCTTACCGATAGGTGCAAAGATACCCCTGTGAAGGTGCAGGTGAAACATAGGGATGTGGAGCTGATATAATGATAGATATAGTCATAATTACGCATGGGCTATTCGGCGAGGAGCTAATGCTCTCAGCCGAGATGATCCTTGGCAAGCAGGGAAGTGTGCATACGATCGCAATACAGCCAGATAGATCTGTGCCAGAGATTGCAATAGAGCTTGATAAAATTATTGAGAGTGGCAGTAAAGATGGCGTGCTGATCCTGACCGATATGTTTGGCGGCAGCCCCTCAAACGTTGCCTTCTCCTATGCTGGTAAAGCTGGAGTGGAGATTATATCGGGGGTAAACCTGCCAATGCTTCTAAAATCGTTCTCAGGAAGGATGACGGGCGAAGGTTTGACTCAGCTAGCGAACTCTTGCTGTGAAGCGGGGAAGAATAGCATAAAGCTAGCAAGCGAGCTGATGAAGAAGAGATGAAAAAGGTTATCTTTAGAGTCGACGACAGATTGATTCACGGTCAGGTGATCGAAGGGTGGATAAAAAACTTTGATATAACAGAGGTAATTATCGCCAGCGATACCGTTGTCGGCGACGCCATGCAGCAGATGATCTACACAAACGTTGTTCCACCACGCACAAAGGTGTTATTTAAGTCGGTAGATGATTTTCGCAATAGCTTCTCTATCACAACAAAGAGAAAGGGCTATTTATTGGTACTTTTCAATAATATCAAAGACCTTTTGGCGTGTGAAGGGATATTGACCGACGATATCTATATAAATATAGGCTGTATCGCCTCTGGCTCTCGCTGTATAGAGGTTTCGGATACAGTTTTCCTTGCTGATGAAGAGTTTCGCATGCTTACACACCTGACAGAAAATTGGAAGGTGCATATCAAAAAACTACCTTGGGAGAGGGACGCAAACCTCTGTAAACGCTAATAGTATAGCATTTCACTATTTATGAACACCAAATAACTCATTGACAGATCAAACTTTCGGCATAATATGTACACTTCACACGGAGGCGTATATATGAGTATTAAACAGAAAGTTTATCTAGCTATGGCTTTTCTCGTGGTCGCAAGTATTGCTGCGGCAATTTATACATTTGTAACCATAAAAAGCTTAGACAGAGCAGACACTGCACTTTATCAGGCAGCTACAGACGCAGTGGGCGTTTCAATGTTTTCCACAGCGCAGTGGAAGCTGAGATTAGAGCTGAATCAGGTGGTGAACAACCGCACAACTGTAAACCCAGAGCCAGAGCTTGTAACACGCTTTAACAATGCGTATGCTCACTTTGATACCGTTTTAGAGGCTATCAGAAAGAATATCGACGATCCAGCTATCGAAAAGAGATCGTTAGACAGACATGCAAAGATCCGCTCCTCAAGAGATACCCTATCGCAGATGCTCTTAGTGCGCAAAGAGGGTGGCTTTACACCAGATGATCGTGTGGTGGTGCGCAATAAGATGGCGGAGCTATTTGACGCCGATTTTGCTGGCACTGAGAATACAGTCGTTGAGATGGTTACTGCCTCCGATAAGAAGCTTGTAGTTACCACCGAAAGCTTTGTTACCGCTGCAAATAGTGCCGTTGCAATATTTACAGTGCTAATCCTATGCTTTGTCTCTATCGCTGTGGGTGCAAAGATTATGCTACTAAACAAGCTAGAGACGCTCTCACAAGCCTTTTCAGAGGTTACCTCTGGCGATGGCGATCTAACTAAGTCGATCCCGATACATAGCCACGATGAGCTAGGGGACTTAGCAGGATACTTCAACAAGTTCACCGATCAGGTCGCCAATATCGTGCGTCAGGTGAAGAAGGCGTCGGAGGATACTCTATACGCTAGCACCGCAATGGCGGCAACGATGGAGGAGCTATCCTCTACATTCCAAAATCAGAACGTACAGGTGGCAACGGTTGCCTCTGCTATGGAGGAGATGTCCTCTTCAGCTCTAGAGATCTCTGCTACGCTTGATGACAACAATATCTATGTAAATAATGCCGCTAAACAGAGCGATGAAGGGGCTAAGGAGCTTCAATCCGCCCTTGCAAGTATCCATGAGATCAGCGACAAGACCGACAAGCTGTCAGCAACTATCGAGAATCTATC
>JAITWF010000154.1 GCA_031285415.1 Deferribacteraceae bacterium | reverse complement strand
CTTGCGATTATGCCAGCGGTGATCTCATTTGGAGCATTTGCGATCTTCGCCTATATAGCGGGGCATATGCCATATACGAACTACCTCTCGATCTTCTATGTGAAGGGGGCGAGCGAGCTGACGATCTTCTGCGCCTCGATGGTGGGGGCAGGGCTAGGCTTTCTATGGTTTAATTCGTATCCAGCGTCGATCTTTATGGGCGATGTCGGGAGCCTCTCGATCGGCGGAGCTTTAGGGATGGTTGCCCTGATAGTGAAGCAGGAGATCTTGCTTGCTATCGTCGGCGGACTATTCGTGATGGAGACGGTATCGGTGATTATGCAGGTGAGCTACTTTAAACTCACCCACGGCAAGAGGATCTTCCGAATGGCACCGCTACACCACCACTTTGAACTGAAGGGGTGGAGTGAACCGAAGATTATTGTGCGGTTTTGGATTATCTCCTTTATCCTTGCGATAGTGGCGATAAGTACGCTCAAGTTGAGGTGATGAGATGAATGGAGCAGTCGTTGGTTACGGTAAATCTGGAATAGCCGCTGAAAAACTCCTGAAACTAAAGGGGTATGACGATATAGATCTCTACGACGATAAAGCTGTAGGCTGTCTACCGTTGAGAGAGTTTAAAGATCGCTACGATCTAGTGGTAGTTAGCCCTGGGGTGCCGATAGATAGGCTTCCAGAGCTGCCGACGAGCTATACAAGCGAGATAGACCTTGCCTACGGCTGGATGCCAGCGGATTGCAAGGTGTTAGGGGTGACAGGCACCAACGGCAAATCGACGGTGACGCACCTAACGGCGCAGATCTTGAATAATGCAGGGTATAAGGCGATAGCTTGTGGCAATATCGGCTATCCGTACGGCGAGGCTGTGATTGACGCAGAGGAGGGGACGATCTTCGTGGTGGAGCTATCGAGCTTTCAGCTTGAATCTACATGCGAGCTTTCGATCGACGCCGCCTCTGTAACTAATCTGACCCCCGATCACCTAGATCGGTACGATAGCCTCGATAGCTACTACGGCGCAAAGCTTCGTATATTGCAGCTTATCGATCTCGAGGGGATGTTGATAGCGGAGCCGAATACGAATATTGTGAACCGCACGCTGAACGCTATGTATCCAGTGCGGTATGTAGATAACGAGCTAAAGGCGTGGCCAAAACTTAATAATAACAAGCTTATGCTAGGTAGATACTTTGTAGATATCAGCAAGTTCAAACTTTTTGGCGCACATAATATAATAAACTTAACGCATGCGCTCTTTTTAGCGAATGCCATCGCCGCATTTGAAGGGGACGTAACGCACCTGATAGAGAACTTGCAAGGTATGCCCCATAGGGTGGAGTTGGTGCTAGAGAGGGATGGTATTGTCTGGATTAACGACTCCAAGGCGACGAACGTTGATTCTACGCTGGTTGCGTTGAAAAGCTGCAAAGGCTCTACGGTGATCCTCCTCGGTGGGCGTGATAAGATGGGCGATTTTACAGCGTTGGTGAATGAGCTTAATCGTGCGGCGTCACATGTATTACTATTTGGCGAGGCGGCGGCTACTATATCAAAACAGCTGAAAGGGAAGCTAAAGGCGGAGATAACCATTGCGGAGACGCTGCATGACGCTGTGAATGAAGCAACGAAGGTGGCTGGACTTGGCTCAACGGTGATCCTCTCGCCAGGCTGTGCTAGCTACGACGAGTTTTCAGGCTTTGAGGAGCGAGGCAGAGAGTTTGCAAGATATGTGAAAGAGGCTGTGAATGCTTGATATTGTGCGTGGTATAAGATTAAAGGATAAACGGCTGCAACTGGCACTCGTCACATTTCTTCTGGTGATGATAGGGTTAACGTTTGTCCAATCTACAAGCGGAGTTCAGGCGGTGCGCCTCCATAAAGGGGAGATGTACTTTCTGCTGAAACAGCTTGTGGGTTGCGGTGTAGGTCTTGTGCTACTTTTAGTGGCATACAAGATACCGCTGGATTTTTATAGACGCTACATAAAATGGATCTTTTCACTAACGATAGTGCTTCTGATAGCGGTTTTCTTCTTTAGATCGGCGAACGGTGCGCATAGGTGGATAATGCTGCCAGTGTTCTCCTTTCAGCCGTCGGAGCTGGCAAAGTTCACTGTGGTGCTATATTTGGCGCACTACTTTGATAAGAAGTACGATCTGATGGCGGATCTTATGCGAGGCTTCTTCCCTGCAACCTTTATGGTAGGGGTTCTTGCGGCGTTGGTGCTTGTGGAGCCAGATTTTGGCACAACGTTTCTGATCGTGCTTGTGGTGTTTACGATGTTTGTGGTGGGTGGCGTAAAGGCGAGGCATATCTTTGGTGTATTTGCCTTCGTTGCGCCGATACTGATGGCGTGTATCCTGCTGGTCGGATATAGAAAGGGTAGATTGTTGAGCTTTCTAGATCCGTGGGCGGATAAGTTTGGCACAGGATATCAGCTAACGCAGTCGTTTGCGGCTGTGGGTAGTGGCGGTTTTCTAGGCAAAGGGGTGGGAAACTCCACACAGAAGCTACTATTCTTGCCAGAGGCGAACACAGACTTTATATATGCAATAATTGCCGAAGAGTGGGGCTTTGTTGGTGCAATATTTGTGCTATTTCTTATCATACTATTCTTTAGAATAGTGATAAAGAGCGCATTAAATCATAGTAGCAGATACAAGAAGCTTTTAATGATAGGGCTTGCCTGTATCTTATTTTATCAGAGTGCGATAAATATCGCCGTTGTATTGGGAATGCTTCCTACAAAGGGCTTTACGCTGCCATTTATCAGTTATGGGGGTAGTGCGTTGATGATGTCTCTCTTCTTTTTAGGAGTTATTATGCGTGGCATATCTGAGGAAGAGATATGAAAGTTATATTAGCTGGCGGCGGCACAGGTGGACATCTCTATCCAGGGATAGCGGTGGCACAGAGGCTTGTGCAGGAGTTTGTGAAGCCCTTTTTCCTTGTATCTGATAGGGGGATCGAGGCTCGAGTACTGTCGCAGTTGGGATATGAGTTTATCGAACAGAAAGCTACCCCATTTATGGGCGTAGGAGTGCTATCAAAGGCAAAAACGCTTGCAGGTCTTATGCCTGCGGCAGGCGCAATAGCGCAATATA
Source organism: Deferribacteraceae bacterium (assembly GCA_031285415.1). Taxonomy (GTDB): domain Bacteria; phylum Chrysiogenota; class Deferribacteres; order Deferribacterales; family JAISNW01; genus JAITWF01. Next base: position 4,771 of record JAITWF010000154.1, on the reverse strand, counting down.
TAGATAAAGGAGATAAGATCCTCCTTTTAGGGGGCTTCGCCTCCGCCCCTGCGGCAATAGCTGGGATGATGAAGGGCGCAGATATCTACATTCACGAGCAGAATAGCGTGATGGGGCTTGTAAATAGGCTTATGTCGAGCCAGTCACGTAGAATATTTCTGTCGTACCCACGGACGAAGGGGGCGACAAGCCGCAGCCTGATAGTGGGGAACCCTGTGCGCAAAGAGCTTATGGATGGCAAGCTAAAGACGGAGCAGGGGAAGCAGATCTTGGTGCTTGGCGGCTCTGGCGGCAGTAGGATTATAAATACAACGTTCGCTGAATCGGCGGAGTCGCTGATGAAAGCAGGATACACTATACGCCATCAGACTGGCGAAAAGATGTATGATGAGACGGTTGCGGCGTATGAGAGAAATGTGGATTCAACCGATAAACGGCTACAGATCGAGCCTTATATCGATGACATGGCGCAGGCGTACAGGGAGGCAGATCTCGTGGTTGCTCGCTCTGGCTCTGGCACAGTGTTTGAAACGATGTACGCCAAGAGGGCGGCACTCTATATACCGTTTGCAAAGGCAGCGGAGAATCATCAGTATATGAACGCCTTATCTGTCAAAGAGTTAGGCTATGCTGATATTCTAGAGGAGAAAGATTTAAACAAAGAGAGCTTGCTAGCGGCTGTGAACGGCATATTTAGTGGCATGGCAGCCTATAGAAACCGTCTCGCAGAGGTGCAGCCGAAAGATACGGCGGAGCTGATACTAAAAGGAATGGGAATATTATGACAAATATATTGGGCTTTTTACGACACATACATTTTGTTGGTATCGGCGGTATCGGGATGAGTGGGATCGCCGAGGTGCTTCATAATATGGAGTTCACGGTATCTGGCTCTGATATAGCAGAGAATCAGAATATCGAACGCCTCAGAGCTATGGGGATAACGATCTATATCGGGCATGCCGCCGAAAATGTGGCGAATGCAGACGTTGTGGTATATTCCTCTGCCATAAAGGCGGATAATCCAGAGATCGTCAAGGCGCATGAGAACTATATCCCTGTGATCGGCAGAGGCGAGATGCTCGGCGAGCTGACACGCATGACCTTTGCGATTGCAGTTGGCGGCAGCCACGGCAAAACTACTACCACTAGCATGGTTGCCGAGATCCTGACAGCCGCAGAGTACGACCCTACTACGATTATCGGCGGCAGGCTTAATAGCACGAATAACAACGCCAAACTTGGCTCTAGCAACGTAATGGTTGCGGAGGCGGATGAGAGCGACCGATCGTTTCTGAAGCTCTTCCCAAATGTGAGCGTTATCACGAATATCGATCGTGAACATATGGAGAACTACGCTGATTTTGACGATGTAAAGGCGTGTTTTGCAGAATTTGCTAATAGTGTGCCGTTCTACGGCTGTGCAGTGGTCTGTCTCGACGATAAAGAGGTGTCGGACATTATACCGCACTTCAATAAACGGTTCACTACCTATGGAATCAAGGCGCAGGCGGATGTAAAGGGGTATAATATCGTCAAAGATGGCTTCTCGGTAAGCTTTGACGTGGATCATAAGAATACCTTCCTCGGTAGGATCACTGTGAACCTGCCAGGGGATCATATAATATTGAATAGCCTGGCGGCTGTCGCTGTGGGGCTAGAGATGAAGGTGCCGTTCTCTACGATTGCAGACGCTCTTGCGAGGTTTGAGGGCGTTCAGCGCAGGATGTCTGTGCGATATAAGTCTGATAGTATGATCGTGCTGGACGATTACGGTCACCATCCGACGGAGATCGCTGCGACGTTAAAGGCGGTAAGGGAGGCGATGAACGGATATAAGATCTGTGCGGTATTTCAGCCACATAGATATAGCCGCACGCAAAACCTTATGCCCGAATTCGCTAAATGCTTCTTCGACGCAGATTATCTATTTGTGACGGATATCTACGCCGCCTCTGAACAGCCTATCGAGGGGATCACAAGCTCGATATTGGTGAACGAGATAAAGAAGCGTGGTATCAAGACGGCAGAGTATCTGGCGGAGTGGGGTGATATCTATCGCCACCTAGCCGATATTGGGCATGATAAACTTGCGATAATCACCTTCGGTGCTGGCAGTATTACAAAGTTCTCTCATGAACTGAGCAAATATTTTAGCAGTAATGGAGAGGCGTTGTGAAAGATAAACGAATCTGTGTAATCTGCGGCGGTGCAGGAAGCGAGAGGGAGGTCTCTCTTCGCTCTGGCAATGCTGCATATAATGTACTGATAGAGAACGGATATAAGTTTACGACGTTATTCGATCTGACCGATTCTAATATCGGCGAGCTATTCGATATAGCCCCCGATCTCTGCCTAGTCGCTGTACATGGCAGATTTGGCGAAGATGGCGTGTTGCAAGGATATATGGAGATGATGATGACTCCGTATACTGGCTCAGGCGTTAGTGCCAGCGTTGTAGCATTTGATAAATATCTCTCGAAGCTCTGCTTTGAGGCGAATAAGATCCCAACGGCTCCGCACTATCTTACCGATGGCGTAGAGCTGTGGCAGACCTACCCATGCGTGGTGAAGCCCTCTAGAGATGGCTCCTCTGTGGGGATAACGATTGCACACGATAGAGAGGAGCTGATCAAAGGGATCGCAGAGGCAAGAAGATACGACGATAAGGTGCTTGTGGAGAAGTTTATCGCAGGCAAGGAGCTAACGGTTGCGATACTAGATGGCGAGATCTTTCCACCGATCTGGATAAAACCGAAGAGCGGCGTGTACGACTATGAATCGAAGTATACGAAGGGGGCTACAGAGTACCTCTTTGATCTAGAGCTTGCAGAGGACGAGGTAAAGGCAGTAAAGGATACCGCTCTGAGGGCGTATAGAGCTTTAGGGTGCGAGGGTGTCGCTCGTGTGGATCTTATATATGATGGCAAAACGCCATATGTGCTAGAGGTAAACACTGTGCCTGGCATGACAGAGACGAGTTTATTGCCGAAGGCGTGCGCAGAGGCAGGGCTTTCATTTATCGCACTTTTGGAGAGAATGCTCAATGGGGCATTGGTGCGGTGGACATATAAAAGGAAGTAGATGGCTAATGTTTAAAATTGCCTTTCGGGCGGTCGTGGCTGGATTAATCTTTGGGCTAATCTTCTTTGCTGGCACAGCTGTATGGCAGGTGCTTTGCAAGAGTAGTATCTTCACGATTGATACCGTTGAGGTGCGAGGGGTGGTGCGCACAGATGCTAATAGATTGCGTGCAGCGTACCAGCCGCTTGTTGGGAAGAATATATTTGACGAGATCTCTCTAGACTCTGCACTCACCAACGACGATTGGGTGCGCAGGATAGAGATGAAGAGGGTGCTACCAGATAAACTTGTGGTACTTGTAGAGGAGGAGAGGGAGGTTATCAGCTATAAAACAGGTGATAAGTGTATCTCTCAAACTGAGTCTGGCAAGGAGCTATCAACCGATTGCGCTACGGTGCGCATAGAGATGGCAGAGAGGCCTCTCGATGAGGAGTTCGAGGAGTTTATCGGCATGTACAGCTCGAGTGAGCTTTTAAAAAGTAGCAAGATCACCTTAGAGAACGGCTTCTTTTTGGTGTATAGCGATGGAGTAGAGATTGTGGGCAGCTATCGGCCAGAGGTGTTTAGTAGAAATTACGACCTATTCAAGGATAGGATACGCACTCGATATAGATCTATTACAAGTATAGATCTGACTGTGAAGAATAAGATTTATGTGAAGGGGGTTATCAATGGCTAGCGCAAGGTCAACAGTAAAGGACAACATCTTTGTTGGGCTTGATATAGGCACAACCAAGGTATGCGCCGTTGTGGCACGCAAAAACCCCGAGGGCAGCGTCGATATTATCGGATTTGGCAGCGCAGTAAGCACAGGTATCCGCAGGGGCGTGGTTGTTAATATCGATGCCACTGTGAATGCGATCAAGCAGGCTGTCTCCGAGGCGGAGCGTATGAGCGGCGTGCAGGTGAAGAGCGTCTGCACTGGGATCGCAGGTGGACATATCAAGAGTTTTAACTCTCGTGGTGTGATCGCTGTAAAACCTGGCGAGGTGACGAAGAGCGATGTTAATCGTGTGATCGAATCTGCAGCAGCTGTAAATATCCCTGCTGGCTACGAGGTGTTGCACGTGCTACCACAGCAGTTTATCCTCGATGGACAGCCAGAGATCAAAGATCCTGTAGGGATGAGCGGCGTTCGCCTCGAGGCGGAGGTGCATATCGTGACTGGGGCTGTGTCTAGTGCAGCAAACGTTACAAAATCGTGCGTCAGAGCTGGTTTATCAGTAGAAGATATATTTCTTGAACAGCTTGCCTCTAGCGAGGCTGTGCTATCGGATGATGAGAGGGAGATCGGCGTCTGCCTGATAGATGGCGGCGGCGGTACGACCGATATGGCGATCTTCAATCGTGGTGCAGTGTATCATACAGCTGTACTACAGATCGGCGGCAACCATTTTACACGTGATCTAACCACAGGATTAAGCACCTCCGAGGGGGAGGCTGAAAATATCAAGGTTAATCATGGCTGTGTGTGGATGGATAGAGTGTCGGCCGATGAGGTCGTGGAGGTGGCTTCTGTAGGTGGAAGGGCTCCTCGCAAGATTGCACGTCCAGTGTTGACGCAGATCTTGCAGGCTAGAGCCGACGAGGTCTTTAATATGCTGCTCGACGAGATTCATAAACGTGATTTTATGGATATGGTCGGGGCAGGGATCGTCCTTACAGGCGGAATGGGCAATCTGGAGGG
>JAITWF010000092.1 GCA_031285415.1 Deferribacteraceae bacterium | reverse complement strand
ATAGTCAACCTCTGTCAGGTTTATGCCAGCGTCCTTTACAGCCATCGCCATACAGCGCCTTGCACCCTGTGCGGAGTCGTCTGGAGCGGTGATGTGGAATGCGTCGCTTGTGCAGCCGTAGCCCACAACCTCTGCAATAATTTCGGCACCTCTGCGTTGAGCATGCTCGAGGCTCTCCAAGATCACAACGGAGGCACCCTCTGCCATAACAAATCCATCACGATCTCTATCGAATGGACGGCTAGCTCTCGTTGGCTCGTCGTTGCGGCGAGAGAGGGCTTTCATACTTGCAAATGCACCCACTGCGGTAGGGGTGATCGGATATTCGGAGCCGCCAGCGATCATGATATCTGCATCGCCTCGCTCGATAAATTTAGCCGCTTCGCCTATGGCATGTGTGCCTGTAGAGCATGCGGATACTAGGCTAAAGCTAGGCCCTAGCAGTTTATATTTAATAGATACAAGCCCACTGCCCATATTGATTATGGTGCCAGGGATAAAGAATGGAGAGATCTTGCGATATCCGCCCTCTTTGAATTCAGCATGGGTTTCGCAGGTGTTTTCAAATCCACCGATCCCAGAGCCGATAATAACGCCAGCACGCTCGCCGTCGAACGGATATTCGTTTAGTTTCGAGTGGCGCATTGCAAGCTCTGTTGCTGCTACGGCGTAGAGTACGAATTTATCGAAACGACGAGCCTCTTTTTTATCAACGAAATCGTCGCTGTTAAAGTTTTTTACCTCTCCAGCGATCGTTACAGGGCAGCCAGTGGTATCAAAGCGAGTGATCGTATCGATCCCACTTTTACCCTCCATTAGGGCGTTCCAGTTCTCTTCAATACCTATGCCTATTGGTGATAATATACCTACACCAGTGATAACTATACGTTTTTTCATAAAAAATCCTCTCTGTAGCTATATACCTAATAGCTATTACATTGAATAATTATTAGATATATAGGGGGACATACGCCCCCACTAGATTAAAGTTTGCCTTGAATATAATTCATAGCATCGCCAACAGTTTTGATCTTGTCGGCGTCTTCGTCTGATATCTCAACATCAAACTCCTCTTCAAGAGCCATAACGAGCTCAACTGTATCCAGTGAGTCTGCGTCAAGATCATTGATGAATGATGATTCCAACTTCACATCACCCTCATCCACGTTCAGTTGCTCTGCAACAATTTTTTTAACTTTAGCTTCCAATTCTGACATTATGTCCTCCAAAATTTTTCGTTATCTATTATTCCACCCGTAAGTTACAGGTACATTCCACCGTTTACATGCAATACTTGCCCTGTAACATAATCTGAATCTGGGCTAGCAAGGAAGTATACCGCCGCAGCGATATCATCCACAGTACCAAGCGATTTCAGCAGTGTCTGGTTCAGTATACCGTTCTTTATATCATCTGAAAGTGAATCTGTCATCTCCGATTTTATAAATCCAGGTGCAACCGAGTTTACACGAATCCCTCTGCCCCCCATCTCTGCCGCCACGGTCTTTGTCATGCCGTGTAGACCAGCTTTTGAGGCAACGTAGTTTACCTGCCCTGCATTTCCAGAGAAGCCGACCACACTAGAGATATTGATAATCTTGCCGTAACGCTTCTTCATCATCCCCTTAGCGGCCGCACGCATGCAGTAGAACGCCCCATTAAGGTTTGTATCGATTACAGCGTCAAAATCGTCATCGTTCATGCGGATCAGAAGGTTGTCCTTCGTAATCCCTGCATTGTTTACGAGGATATCTGGCACGCCGAGAGTCTTCTCTACAGCCTCAAACATCGCCTTAACCTCGTCGGAGCTACCAACAGACGCCTTTATAGCCATAGCAACGCCGCCAGCCGCCTCGATCTCTGCAACAACTTCCAACGCCTCTTTCTCTGATCTAGCGTAGTTCACAGCTACCTTTGCACCAGCCGCTGCCAGTTTGATAGCTATCGCACGCCCTATCCCTCTAGAGGCGCCTGTTACTAATGCAACTTTATCTTGAAGTTTCTTCATATTATCTTCTCCAGATCTTCTTTACTAGAGATATTAACGCAAGAAATATTCTTGTCAATTTTTTTTATCAATCCGCTCAAAACAGATCCTGCGCCGACCTCGATAAACTCCGTAACCCCTAGCCCGATAAGCGTCTTTACCACTTGCGTCCAGCGCACTGCGCCAGACATCTGCCGAACGAGAGCGTCCTTCACTACATCTGGAGCGGTCTCCACTACAGCGTCGACGTTATTTACTACAGGTGTGTGTAGCGTATTAAAGGTCATATTATCAAGGTAGCTAGCCATCTTGAGCTGTGCAGGCATCATTAGCGAGCAGTGGAACGGTGCGCTAACTGGTAGCGGTACCACACGTTTCGCCCCCTTCGCCTTCATAGCTTCGGTAAAACGATCGACTGACGACAGGTGACCTGCCACGACGATCTGCCCATCGGAGTTGTAGTTTGCAGGCTCTATAATGCTATCTGCGGTAGAAACCTCTCTGCAAACTGCCTCTACATCTGCGTCAGTGGAGCCTAATACCGCCAGCATGCCGCCAACACCCATAGGTACAGCCTCCTGCATAAACTTTCCACGATTGTGGACAGCTTTCAGTGCCTCCTCTAGGGAGATGCCGCCAGCGGCTGTCAGGGCTGTATATTCGCCAAGAGAGTGTCCAGCAAAGTACGCTGGCTTCACCTTGTCGGCGATAAGCCGCCATAGTGCTATACTGTGTAGCAGTAGGGCAGGCTGTGTATATTTAGTTGAACGAAGATCCTCTTCAGGCCCTTCGAACATAATTTTGCTTAATGAAAATCCAAGAGCCGAATTGCCAGCGTCGATCGTATCTTTAGCTAGATCGTAGATATCTTTGCCCATGCCGACTGACTGCGATCCCTGTCCTGGAAAAATAACAGCTTTCATTTACGTCCCCTCAAAACTTGTTTATATTGCGTATCGCTGTGTTGTTTTTCTCGAGCCAATCCTCATGTACGTCTCATGTACACTGCGGTTGTCTCTCGAAAAGCCGCCTTGCGCTACATCAATCTAAACAAATTTTTATTACCTTCGACAAGCCCATATGATTTATAGCGTTGCCGTTCGTAGGGGCGGGGTTAGCCCGCCCACTTTTACAAAGTAACGACTGAGCCGCCCCACGTCGCCCCACCACCAAACGCAACAATAACAAGATTGTCGCCTGTCTTCACCTTGCCTGAACGAATACCATCATCCAAGACTGTAGGGATAGTTGCACTGGAGGTATTGCCACATCTATCAAGGTTTATAAGCACTTTATCCATGCTAAGGTTAAATCGTTTTGCAGTCGCCTCTATTATACGCATATTCGCCTGATGTGGCACCAGAAAGGTTATGTCAGACTCTTGAAGCCCTGAATCTGCCACAGCTTTCACTGCCGCCTCCTCCATCATCCGAACAGCCTGTTTAAATACCTCACGACCGTTCATCTTTATGAAGTTATCCTCAAGACGCATAGTATCTCTATTAGCTAGATAGGTTGTGCCTACGCCGTGCATAGTGAGTAGATCGCCGAATGTGCCATCCGCAGAGATATTCGTGCTGCGCACCCCTGGAGTATCGCTAGCTCTCACGATTGCACACCCTGCGGCATCGCCAAAGAGTACACAGGTATTACGATCTGTAAAATCTGTCATAGCGGAGAGCCGTTCAGCACAGGCGATCAGGATAGTTTTGCACTGCCCCACCTTTATCATAGCGTCGGCAACGCTTAGCGAGTATACAAATCCAGAGCATGCAACGTTTAGATCGAATGCAAAGGAACCAGAGATACCGAGCTTATGTTGCAGCATAGTAGCGGTGTTTGGCAGGGTGTAGTCGCCAGAGAGGGTGGCAAATATTATGCCATCGATCTCGCTAGCCTTTATCCCTGCCATATCGATTGCGTTTAACGCCGCCTTGTATGCCATATCAGAGGTAGTTTCGTCTTTGGCAGTTATGTGGCGAGTTTTAATCCCTGTACGTGTGGTTATCCACTCGTCTGTGGTCTCCACCATCTTCTCAAAGTCTGCATTAGTCATGACTTTTTCAGGATAGTATGCGCCTGTGCCGATTATTCTTGAATATTTCATGTTTTTTTATTGTTGTTTACTCGGATCGATCAGGTTGAATGAGCTTTTAACTCCCTGAGCGATCTCTTCGTTCATCTTCTCTTCCACAAGCTCTTTTGCAACACGGACTGCATTCTTTACCGCATTTGCGCTAGAGCTGCCATGCCCGATAAGGCATATTCCGTTAACACCTAAGAGTGGTGCGCCGCCGTACTCCTCATAATCTACATGTTTCTTGAATCTTTTCAATCCTGGAAGCATAAGAAGTGCGCCCAATTTGCTGATGAAGTTTCTCTTTAACTCTCTCTTTAAGAGTGTGTAGACAAATGAGGCAACCGCTTCGCTTGTTTTGAGTGCGATATTGCCTACAAAGCCGTCGCAAACTATGACGTCCGCCTTGCCCTTGTAAAGCTCCTTCGCCTCAACGTTGCCAATAAAGTTGATCGCCTTGCACTCCTTCAGAAGTGAGAAGACACGTTTTGTGATATCGTTCCCCTTCACATCCTCTTCGCCGATACTCAATAGCCCAACCGTTGGGTT
>JAITWF010000001.1 GCA_031285415.1 Deferribacteraceae bacterium | reverse complement strand
CTGTCGGCGATCGTTTTATTGCTCTTTTCAAGCTCCTCTTTAGTTGCAGGATCTGATGAGACGCTACCGCCAGTTGCTCCACCCTGCTGCTGCTGCTGTGGCGATTTGTCATCTTTGTTCATCGCTCCGTTGATAACGCTACCAACTACAGCTTTGGTGCTGAATGCACCAGCAACTGTGCTGAATAGCGAGCATGCGCCGCTTGTAATGGCGGAGGCGAGCTGTAAGCCGAACGCCTGTTTAGAGTTCTTCTCGATTATATTAGAGATCTTGCTATACTCTTTATCATACTTTGCTACCTCTTCGTCGAGGCTCTCTTTAACCTTTGAAAAGGCGTCTATCTGTGTGGTTAACGAGTTGAGGGTGCGAGTTAGCTCCTCTTTTTTGGCGTTATCCATATCTCGTTGGGTCATAATTACTTTGGTGACATTTTGCGCAGTTGTCTCTATCTCTGCAAAGGTGTTGGCAAGTCCTACAGCGTCTTTATGCATATCGACTGCAATACCCCTGATCGATTCAAACTTTTTACACGCCATTGAGACGCCATTTATCTTCTCTTCGACGTAATCTGGGTCTGTGAGGTAGTCGTACGCCTGTAGAAAGCCTGTTACGGCGCTCTCGGTGCCAGCTTTGAAGCCTGTCATGACGGTAATACTTCTGTCTATTGTCTTGGAAAATCGATCTTTAAGCTCTGTAACAGTTGTCGTCAGGCTTCCTCCAGATAGTTTACCATCTTTTATCTCGTACCCTGTGCCATTTACGGCATCGTAGGTGATATTCAGTAGCGGTGCGCAGACGCCTAAATTTTTGAATAGCTCCTCGAGGTTGATCGTCTGAAGCACATCTAGGCGTGCCTCCTGCACTAATACAGATGAGTCGAGCGGTCTCTTTGCTAGCGTTAGCTTCTCTTTGACTGAGCCATCTGTGGAGTTTAGTGCGATCTCTGTGGGGCTTGTGATTAATAGTTCGTATGTTGCCATGCTTTAATCCTCCTAAATAAGTGAAATATCTTGAACGGCTTTACTGTTGCCTTTGCCCTCTTTGCTCCAGCCTAGATATTGAATGGCAGTGCAATCAGCTCGTTTAACTGAACCGATCAGAAAATATTCCGCCTCTGTGCCAGAGGTGTGCGGATTTCTGATAGGCACTCGACTGTTTAGGACTAGCTTTAATTTGTATCCACTAAATGCTTCGTTAGTTCCGAAATTGTTCTGTATGCAGCCAGAGATAAGGGGAGAGTTGCTTGAGGCTTTCGCATGATTTTTAAAGATCTCGCTGATAAACTTTTGTAGATTGTTTGCAGATCCCTCCATAATTGCGGCAACTGTCGCCTCTGGAATAGTCATCGTATCGCCAGCTATCTGAAATCTTGATGGATAGTTGTTTGGTACTGTTATATTTCTGATAGTCCCTTGCAAGACAAGGCTATTGCCAATACAGCCATAGGCGATTCCATCTATCTTTTTACTACGTGCATTTATCCCCTCAATAAATGCTTCACCTCTGCTTTTTGCACTCTCTTGAGCCATAAATACAGATTTACATACGAAAATATCGTCGCCTATAAGAGACCAGCCTGTGCCAGGAGTAAATCTAAACCGCTCCTCAAAACGCTCAATCTTCTCCTTCCTAAAGAAATCTGCCATATCAATACCCTCCATTTTGTTGATTTGTTACGTATAGTTTATTTACACCTGAAAACCCTGTAATTATTTAGGACTTTTTATTTCGCACCATCAGTAGCGGCAGATCGAGATTATAAAGGGTATTGTTTATATCGATAATAGTGTATTTGCGCTCGATCAGCCACTTTAGAACCATATCGTATGCGATAGAGCTAGATAGAACGTATCCAGCTCGACGTAAGATCTCATCGATATCAGTATTTAGTACGATAGCAATGGCGGTTAGCGTTATCTTTGTGGGGGTGCGCCCTCGTCGTATCAGGTAGAATACTCGCTCGCTTATCTGCGCCTCTGTGTAGATCTCGTGGCAAGATTTATGAGATCGATCTATAAGATCTTGAAGGTGTGTGTGAAAATTCTTGTCTATATGGAGGGATAATCCTGCCCGATTGGCAAGCCGTTCTCCATTCACCTCAAATAGATCGGCGGCTCTCTTTATTACCTCTCTTTTAAAATCGTTCTTTGTCTGAGTGCTGTATGGATTCATTCGCCAGTGAAATAGTAGCTGTCTGCGGATTCCGATAAGCTTATAGACTTCATCTATCCGCCTAATATGATTTCGCCTCTGATACTCTGCCGCAAGATCTGATAGCGATTGAGCAAATCCGACATCTAATGGTATTTTGCGCTCGGCAAGCCATCTGAAAATTTTGTAATTATTCATCTTCACTCCTCTTGACAAATTACTTTCTAAGGTAGATAATGTTCGCTTAGTTACTTTTTATGGAGTATGATATGTCACAGATAGTAGAAAATAGAATTAATGAAATTTATGAGCAGGTTGTACGTAGGAATCCTGGAGAGGCGGAGTTTCATCAGGCGGTAAAAGAGGTTATCGAGACGCTAGGCGTGGTGCTTGCTAGACACCCTGAGTATCTAGATCAGAAGCTGATCGAGCGTATATGCGAGCCAGAGCGTCAGATCATCTTTAGAGTGCCGTGGGTGGACGATGCAGGCGAGATACATATCAATAGAGGCTTTCGTGTGCAGTTCAGTAGTGCACTTGGGCCATATAAAGGTGGACTTCGCTTTCACCCCTCTGTGTACCTAGGTATAATCAAGTTTCTAGGCTTTGAGCAGATCTTTAAGAACGCCCTCACAGGCATGCCGATCGGCGGAGCCAAAGGGGGGAGCGATTTCGACCCTAAGGGGAAGTCGGACAACGAGATAATGCGCTTCTGCCAAAGCTTTATGACGGAGCTACATAGGCATCTGGGCGAATATATCGACGTTCCAGCAGGGGATATCGGCGTTGGTGGCAGAGAGATCGGCTATCTATTCGGGCAGTACAAACGCCTAACAAATAGGTATGAGGCTGGCGTGCTGACAGGGAAGGGGATGAGCTACGGCGGCTCCCTCGTGCGTAGAGAGGCGACTGGATATGGGCTTGCCTTCTTCATGAAGGAGATGCTAGCCACTCGTGGACAAGATTTTGCAGGGAAACGCTGCCTAGTATCGGGTTCTGGTAACGTTGCAATATATGCGATCGAGAAGGTGCATGAGCTTGGCGGCAAGGTGATCGCCTGCTCCGACTCAAATGGCGTAATATACGATGAAAATGGCATTAATATAGAGACTGTGAAGCGTCTGAAAGAGGTAGAACGCCGCAGAATTAGCGACTATAAAGAGTTTCACCCAAATGCAGATTATCGTGCAAACGGTAATATCTGGGAGATCCCATGCGACGTAGCTCTGCCGTGCGCTACGCAGAATGAGCTGAACGAGGCTAGCGCAATCAAGCTACTCAACAACGGCTGTATGGCTGTAGCGGAGGGGGCGAATATGCCTACAACTCCTGCTGCTATTAAACTATTTAGAGAGGCGAAGATCCTATATGGCCCTGGCAAGGCGACAAACGCTGGTGGAGTTGCCACTAGCGCGCTTGAGATGCAGCAGAACGCCTGCCGAGATTCGTGGAACTTTGATTTCACAGAGACCAAGCTAGAGGGGATTATGCAGGGTATTCACGCCTCCTGCTTTGAAACAGCGGCGGAGTATGGATTTCCAGGCGATTATCTGATAGGGGCTAATATTGCAGGCTTCCGCAAGGTTGCCGACGCTATGATCCCGTTAGGACTTATCTAATCAGCAACGGTATACTATATAGAGGGGAGATCTGGCGGTTTGAGCTAGAGCCGTCACTCTCCTCTACCGTCATAAAAGATCCTGTCAATAAACTCCTCACCTCTGGCGTGACGCTATCGGGTGCCTCTCGTATTGCGTGGTACAAGGGGGAGGCGGCGTTCTTCCTGAAGCCTCGTCTGCGGCTGCTTGCCGAGCAGGTTGATATCACATATACGAAGGTGTCGACTAGGGAGGCACGCAGGCGTTGGGGGAGTTGCTCGAGCCGTGGCAATATATCGCTTAACTGCAAGCTGATCCTTACCCCCGAGTGGGTATCGGATTCGATAATTTTGCACGAACTGGCTCACCGAATACACCACAACCACTCAAAGCTCTTCTGGAATAAACTGCTGGAGATCTGCCCTAGATGGAATGAGGCGGCGAAATGGCTAGAGATGAACTATGTTAATATAGAGAAGAGTTGGTACTCCTTCGGCATATCACACCCTCCCCTTGAGGGAGGGTCGAAGCGTTAGCTTCGGGGAGGGGTAAAGATTATACGCACACCTAACCCCCCACCGAATTGGATTTCATCCTCTTCGACTCCCCCTCAAGGGGGGAGTGTTACTAATTATACATTCTCCCCTTTCCCTGTTTACTTTACGAATAGTGTGTGATAAATTGCCAAAGATTAGACCTTATACGATAAAAGAGGTGTACCTTGGCATCAATCTTTGACAGATCCCTATTAGAGCTTGCTAAAGAGGCGGACGCTATCCGCAAAGCTAAATGGGGCAACGACGCATTTTACGTTAAAAATCTTCATATAAATTTCACGAATATCTGCTCGAATCAGTGCAAATTCTGTGCGTTTGCTCGCAAGAAGGGCGCTGAGGGGGGCTATCTGAAAGATGTACCCTCTATCGTGCAGCACGTTAAAGATAAAGGGGCAGCAGCAAAGGAGTTGCATATAGTCGGCGGATTGCACCCTGATGTTGATCTTGCATACTATACCGATATGATCTCGTCGCTTAAATCAGAGTTCCCAGATAAATCGATCAAGGCGTTTGGTGCTGTGGAGATGGATTTTATCTCTCGCCAGTCGGGCGTTCCGCTCGAGAAGCTCTTTAATATAATGAAGGGCGCAGGGCTTGATATGATGCCTGGCGGCGGTGCAGAGATCTTTAAACCTGAGGTGCGCAACATTATCTGCCCCGAGAAGGTATCGGGGGCTAGGTGGCTCGAGGTGATGGAGATCGCCCACAATGCAGGGATATTGACGAACGCTACAATGCTATATGGACATTACGAGAGTGGCGAAGATCGTGAAGCGCACCTTATGGCGATCCAGTCGCTACAGGAGCGTACAGGCGGATTTAACGCATTTATCCCACTATCCTTTCAGCCAGCAGGCACGAAGTTTGCCGATGTTCCACCTGTAACTGCGGTAACGGATTTGGCTGTGACGGCGGCTTCAAGAATAATCCTTAAAGATGTGCCGCATATCAAGGCGTATTGGGTGATGTTGGGTGAAAAAACCGCCCAGATTGCGCTACGCTTTGGTGCTGACGATTTAGATGGCACGATAGAGGAGGAGAATATCGCATTTGCGGCTGGTGGCAGCAGCAAGCGTGGTATGACAGAGAACGATCTAAAACATATGATCTCTACAGCAGGATTAAACCCTGTGGAGAGGGATTCATTTTATAATAGGGTAAGCTAATGCCGGAATATATATTTGTAAACCCATCACCGAATATGAATTTAGCGGCGAAATCGCTATCGTTATTAGGGCGTGACGTGCAGAGTATCTTTACGAAAGATTTCGTGCAGACTCGCCCCACGAATCTATGGGCGTTTATCGGTACCGATATTGCACAGATAGTTGAAGATAAAGGGCTTGACGCTGATACCAATATTACAACGCTCAAGAAACCGTTCTTTACTAATCGATTTAATAGCTACGTTAAAAATAAGTTTAATGAGCTTAACCCTAAACTCTCATACGCCTCTTATCAGGATTATATCCTCCTCTCCGCTACCCTGTGGCGAGAGGATAGCCCAAAGATCGAGCTTTCAAGCCTTACCTTCGAGGAGGTGCTTGCAAAACACCCCACATCGAAGATCGTCACATCGAAGGTGCCTCATAGCGGCGGACGGTGCCACTGCATTCGCTGGCACACTGATTTCGATGTAGAGGAGGCTCTCGGCGACGATTGCTACTTCTATTTTGATGGCAAGCAGGTTCATCAGCTATATAGAATGGGTGGCGATATCGTTACAGTTAGTGAGCAGAAAAATAGTATCGAATGGCTAAAAAAGGTAAATCCAACATTTAATCGATTCACCTTTGAGAAGGTCGGTGCGGTTACTTATCATAAGAATGTAAACCCGTGGCTATTGAAGTATTCATCGAAGGTGATTCTGATGAACGACTACTCGTGGCAGGGGATCTCGGCACAGCTGCCTGAATCGTGGGCGAAGGGTGTGGCGAAGTATTTGAACGGTGAAGTAAAAAAAGCTAAAGAAAAGTAATTATATTAGCGCACGAAAAGGGCGGGCAGACCCCGCCCCTACGATTAGGAGAGTATATATGAAAATAAAAAAAGCTGTCTTTCCAGTTGCTGGCTACGGCACAAGATTGCTACCTGCAACAAAGGCTATTCCAAAAGAGATGCTCACGCTGATCGATAAACCGCTGATCCAATACGCTGTAGAGGAGGCGATCGATTCTGGTATCGAGCAGATTATCTTTATAACTGGTCGCACCAAGAAGGCGTTAGAGGATCACTTTGATATAAACTTTGAACTCAACAAGATCCTTTGGGAGAGTGGGCGCACCAAGCTCTATGAGGATATGAAGCGTATCAGCGAGATGGTGGATGTTATCTACGTTCGCCAGAAGGAGCAGCTGGGGCTTGGGCATGCTATTGCGTGCGCAAAAGATATTATACGTGATGAACCGTTTGCGGTGATCCTGCCAGACGATATTATCCTATCAAAAGAGCCTGTTATGGCGCAGCTTATCCGCCAATATGAGCGTGTGAACGGTAGCGTTATCTCCCTTATGCCGATAGAGGACTACGCTGCCCATAAATATGGGATCGTAGAGGTAGATTCACGGCTGGATGATAGATTATACAAACTATCAAACATGGTGGAGAAACCGAAAGATACACCGCCATCAAACCTTGCTATTATAGGCAGATATATATTAACGCCAGATATACTGCCAGTTCTCGAGGAGCTTCGCCCTGCTCGTGGCGGCGAGATTCAGCTGACAGACGCTCTCAGAGCGTTAGCAAAGGCTGGAAGTGTGTATGGCTATGAGTTTGAGGGGCAGCGATTTGACTGCGGCGATAGAGTGGGGCTTCTGGAGGCGACGATCAACTTCGCCGCAAATAATGACGAGCTTCGCCCACATCTGAAGGAGATTATCGGCAAACTACAAGTTTAGTTGTACTGTAGGGGTGGGGTTAGCCCACCCGATCTATAGATGAGGGCGACCAAACGTCGCCCCTACCCCCTGCATGGGTTGCGAATTCAATCCGCAATGATACGAGGGTAACGGAAGGCAATATGCACTTTAAATTGCAAGACTTTAAATCATTTCTGGTAGATGAAAATCAGGAGCAGCAGCTTGGTGGCAAGCTGAATGTGCCGATGGATGTGGTTATCAACCCTGGTAGCGTTCATATGTGGCTAGATCTGCCAGGGATCTTGGCGACCGACGTGCGTGTATATCGGCGAGATGACTATATCGTCATAGAGGGTGTAAAGAGATCGTACTACTCCGCAGACAAGAGCAGAGTCTTTGTGCGAATGGAGCGTCAGAGTGCGCACTTTCAAAGGATTCTGCATATCCCTGTATCTGAAACAATCGAAAATATTCAATTTGATCTAAATGATGGCGTTCTGCACATTATGTGGGAACGGTAAACTCAAAAAAAATCTACGGTGTTAACTATGGAAAATGAAACAAATATACCAGAAAATTTACCGCTACTGCCAGTTAAAGATATCGTTATCTTTCCATCGATGGTGATCCCCCTATTTGTGGGACGTGCGTCGAGCGTCGCCGCTGTGGATCAAGCATTATCGGGCGATCGAATGGTCTTTTTTGTGACGCAGAAAGATTCATCTGTAGAGGAGCCTCGCAAGGAGGATCTCTATACCCTTGGCACTGTAGGGCAGATCCTTCGCATGCTAAAGCAGCCCAACGGCGAAGTGAAGATCCTGATTCAAGGGATGAGTAGGGCGTATTTGAACGCTATGGAGCGGCGAGATAACGGCTCAATAATTGCCAAAGTCGAGCTTATCCAGAAAAAGATGACAAAGAAAGATTCCACAGTGGCTCAGGCGCAGATGCGCAGCGTAAAGGAGCAGATCTTGCGCCTTGTGGGGATGGGGAAATCCGTACCGCCAGAGTTTGTGGAGCTTCTTGAGAGTTTAAACGATCCCGAACGCCTCTCCGACATTATCTCCTCCAATATGGGGGTATCTCTTGAGGAGGCGCAGGCTCTCCTTGAGATGTTGAACCCCTTTGAGCGGCTAAAGAAGATCTCCGAATATTTCAACCGTGAGCTTTCCATTATGGAGGTTCAGCAGAAGATCACCTCAAATGCAAAGGGGGAGATCGATAAGGTGCAGCGAGATTACTTCCTTCGTGAGCAGCTCAAGGCGATCCGCAAAGAGCTTGGCGAGGAGGATAGCTACGGCTCCGAGCTGGAGGAGCTGGCAGCCAAGATTGACGAGGCTGGCATGCCAGAAGATGTGCATGCCGAGGCGCATAAACAGCTGAAACGCCTATCTAATCTATCCGACGATAGTGCCGAAGGCTCTGTTATCCGCACATATCTCGATTGGCTTCTCGACCTACCATGGAGTAAAAGCTCGAAAGAGAGCTTGAATATAAAGAAGGCTAGCAAGATTCTTGATGAGGATCACTACGGCATGGAGGAGGTAAAGGAGCGTATTCTAGATTTCCTTGCCCTTCGTAAGCTAAAGAAAGATCTAAAGAGCCCGATCTTATGCCTTGTGGGCCCTCCTGGTGTGGGTAAAACCTCATTGGGTAGGTCTGTTGCTCGTGCGCTGAATAGAGAGTTTGTGCGCATGAGCTTCGGCGGTATGCGTGATGAGGCGGAGATCCGTGGGCATAGACGCACATATATCGGCGCAATGCCAGGGAAGATTATTCAGTCGCTCAAAACGGCTGGAGCAAACAACCCTGTGATGATGCTCGACGAGATCGACAAGTTAGGGGCGGATTTCAGAGGCGATCCTGCTTCGGCACTTTTAGAGGTGTTAGACCCTGTGCAGAATAACTCCTTCACAGATCACTATCTGGGGGTGCCGTTCGACCTGAGCCATATACTGTTTATCACAACGGCAAACTACCTCGACCCTATCCCATCGCCATTGCGAGATCGGATGGAGATCATACGCCTTGCAGGCTACACCGAGGAGGAGAAGCTTGCGATCGTTAAAAAATATATTATCCCTCGTCAGGTGGAGGAATCGGGGCTAACCGACGAGAATATCACCTTTGAAGATGAGGCGATAAAGCTTATTATTAGCGGATATACCAGAGAATCTGGCCTGCGACGCCTCGAGCAGGTGGTGGGTACAGTTTGCCGCAAGATCGGCAGAGCTATCGTAGAGAAGAAGGGGAAATCGTTTAATATAACCGCTAAAAACCTCTCTAAATATCTTGGTGCTAGAGATTTTCAAGATGAAGATGAGCTTAAAACAAATGAGGTTGGGATCGTCACAGGACTTGCATGGACGCCTGTTGGCGGTGAGGTTCTCTTCGTTGAGTGTACAAAGTTTCAGGGGAAGGGCGGCTTTATTCAGACTGGGATGATGGGCGACGTCATGAAGGAGTCCACAAGGGCGGCACTTACCTATGTGCGCTCGATCGCCCCAAAATATGGGGTGGACGACAAGGAGTTCTCTGAATTTGATATCCATATACACATACCTGCTGGTGCGATCCCGAAAGATGGCCCCTCTGCTGGGATAACTATGGCAACGGCGATCATGAGCGTTGTCACCGGTAGAGCGGTGAAGAAGGATCTGGCGATGACAGGCGAGATTACGATCACTGGCAAGGTGCTTCCGATCGGCGGATTAAAGGAGAAACTCTTCGCTGCTAAACGGCTAGGGGTGAAAACTGTAATAATACCGCAGAAAAATGCGCAAGAAGTTAAAAAGATGCCTAAAAGTATTACTAAATCACTAAAGATTATCCCTGTGAGTATGTTTGATGAGGTATTGGAGATAGCTTTAATTTGAAACAACAAGAGAAGAGAGAGCGAATTAAATGGATCGATAAGCTAAGGGCGCGGCTAAAGGTGATGCTATCGCTAGACGTATCGCCACACAAGATGGCAATGTCGTGCGCTCTCGGTATACTTGCAGGGATAAATCCGTATATAGGGCTTCAAACCTATATCGCAATAACACTTGCAAGTATATTCAAGCTCCCTCTCTACCCGATCTTGGCTGGCGTTTATATCACAAACCCTATCACGATCCCATTTATCTTCGCATTTACCACAAATGTGGGGATGTGGCTACTAAATATGGACGTTACCGTGGATGTCGATTGGCAAAACCTTAATCTGCGATATCTATACGAAACTGGTAAGGTGTTACTCCTGCCATTCTTTATAGGCACACACTTTGTGGGATTTATCCTGAGCGTACCGACATACTTTATTACATACTTCATAATGAAAAGGTACAAGAGAGGAAAAGCTCGTGAAGAGAGTTAAAGCTGCACTTCACGACATATTAACGCTCGATGTATCCACAAAGAAGCTAGCGTTGGCGTGCGCTATCGGTATCTGGATCGGCTTTTCGCCATATCTAGGGCTACATACGCTTATGGCAGTTCTCGCCTCATCGATATTAAGGCTGCCGATATATCCTATTCTAATAGGCGCACACACCGTAAACCCATTCACAATACCGTTTATCTACACATTCACTACAGCGGTAGGCTCTACACTATTGGGTACTGATCTAAACATTAATTTACAGTGGGATAATATAACTTTAAAAGAACTTTGGGAGACCCAAAAGTCGCTCCTGTTGCCGTTTTGGCTCGGTACGCACGTTGTGGGGGCGGCATTATCTATCTTTACATATCCTATTGTATATTATATAGTACGAGGGTATAGAAGGGAAAATTCGGAGAGTAATCTATGGCAGAGATAATAGCTATCGCTAGCGGCAAAGGGGGAGTGGGGAAGAGCTTTCTATCCTCTAGCCTTGCGCAATCGCTAACGGCAGGTGGACATAAAACCCTTTTAGTGGATGCAGACCTCGGTGGGGCAAACCTTCATAACTTCTTGGGGTATAAGGTGCCACCGATGGGGATATACAACTTTCTGCGAGAGAAGACTAATATAAATGATATAATCACCCAAACCCCTGTAGGCGTTGATTTTATAGCAGGCTCAGGGGATATCCTCGGTATGGCTCATATCACAAAGGTGGAGCGTAGCAGGTTTATCGATAAGCTAAAAAATGCCGACTATGAATTTATCATATTAGATTTAGGTGCTGGTACTAGCTTCAATATGATCGATCTATTTAACCTAGCCGAAAAGAAGATTATCGCCATGAATTCAGAGCCGACCGCCATTGAAAACGCCTACGGCTTCCTAAAGATAGCGTTATATCGGCATATCGAGCGTTATCTATCAAGCGAGGTGCAGTTTGATGAGATCAACAGAAAGCTTCGCAACAAAAGCGCCACTTACCAGAACATCAACTCGATATCAGAGGATATCGCTACAGTAGACCAGAACGCCGCTGAAGAGATCAGTAAATTTATAGAAAGTTATAAGGTTGGGATCGTTTTAAATATGGTTCGATTTAAAAAAGAACTAAATGTTTTTTACGGTTTTGAATCAATTATAAAAAAATACCTGCGTATATCTGTTGAAAAATTAGGTTTTATACCGTATGATGAGAGCGTAGGGGAGAGTGTGCGGCTTATGTTGCCATTCTATTCAAGCAACAGAGATTCAGGCACGGCGGCGTGTATCGACGATATACACCAATTATTACTTGAAAAGTTGTAAGAATTTACGTACACTACCGAGTGTAGATTTGAGAGGTTGATCATGAATGAACTAATGATGTCCGACATTAATAACGAATTTAACGAAGATACCGACGTTATACAGCTCGTTGGTATGAAGCTGGGCGACGAAGAGTATGCAATCGACGTATTGAAGATACAGGAGATTATCCGCACTGTGGAGATCACGATTGTGCCTCGTGTCGAAAACTACGTTCTTGGTGTTATGAACATCCGTGGCAAGGTTATCCCTGTTGTTGACCTGCGTGTTCGCTTTAACCTCGATAAAGTGGATTTTGATAAAGCTACACGTATCATCGTTGCACGCTTTGAAAGAGAGAATATCGGCTTCGTCGTTGATGAGGTAACTCAGGTTATCCGCATTAAACGTAGCATGGTAGAGCCTACTCCGCCGCTAGTTGGCGCAGTTGGACAGGAGTATATTCTCGGTATCTGTAAATATAATGAGCGATTGATCATCCTCCTTGATATAGACCGTATCGTTGGCGAAAATAGCGAGATGATGGATAGTGCGCTACGCCAGCGTTTCCTCGGCACCAAAGATAAGAAGGGCAAGAAACCAGCCCCTGCAGTAGCTCTTGCGCCAGTGGCTCAAGAGGCGGCACCTGTGGCAGCAGCTCCTAAAGAGGTGCCGGCATACTCACAGGCTGGAGAGATTCCACCGCCAGAGATTCAATTTAGTCTAGATGATGAGGATGAAGAGGATCATATCGATTCGGTGCTGAACGACGCAGTTCAGCAGAGCAAGGTGATCGATAAACCCTCTGCCCATGTAGAGCAGAGCGATATAGATGCCGCTATGGGGAAAGCCGCAGAACCTGCGGCAGAGATGAGCATGGACGAGCTAATCGCTATGGAGCTTGCCAAGCGAGAGGCTGAAACAGCTGAACTAAACGCAAAACGGCGCGCGGAACAGGCGGACGCCGAAAAAAAAAATGATATAGATAGCGATCTCCCTGCTGATTTTTCAATCTCAAAAATTGAAGATCAGCAGGAAGAGGAAGCCGCTACCGAGGTAGAGGCTACATCTGACAGTGCAGATAGCTCTGCACCAGCTGAAAAACCATCCCTTACAGAGCTGAAAGAGATCGCTCGCCGCATAATAAATGGTGAAGCTTCGGAGCTTGACCTGAATATTAAAGGTGAAGTTGGCGAGCTTATTAAACTGCTTGTGGATATAAAGGGACGTATCGACGAGATCCCACCAACCGTTCTAAACTCTCAGCAATCGCTTCCGAATATGGCGTCAACTCTCACCGATGTGAATAGCACCACAGAGAAGGCGGCGTTTAACTTACTGCAAAATGCACAGAGATTGGGCGACTTCTATAAAGGGCTACAGAAGGAGATCGAGCAGCTCGATAGGACTTTAAAGGCGAAAGATGATAAGTCGTTCGGCGAGGAGAAAGAGAAGATCAGCACGCTCGTTGGCGAGGCTGGCGATCTGGGGCTTCATATCCTAGAGGCGTTGGAATTTCAAGATATAACAGAACAGAAGCTCCGCAAGGTGATAAAATCAATCGAAGAGGTAGGCGCACGCTTCGGTACTATCGTTGGGATAATGAAATCGAAAGAGGGACATGCCGACTACGATAAACTTCTGGAAGATTTAGGATTTGCGTAAACACTGGAAGGGTGATAGGCTGATAATCTTCCGCCGAATTAGGGCGGGTTAACCCCGCCCCTACGGTAAAGCATACTAATGCCGCCTATGTAGGGGCGACGTCTGGTCGCCCTTGCAAGGCGAGAGGATGTAGATGAAAATTTATCATGGTAGCTATGCTACTATTAAAAATCCAGAGATACGAGCCTCTGCAAATAATAAAGATTTTGGTCAAGGTTTCTACTGCACAGAGCTACAGCTGCAAGCTGAAAGATGGTCAATGCGTTTTCAAACGCCAATCGTAAGCATATTTGATTGCATATTACAAAGCGATCTTAATATATTATCATTTGATACTATGACAGATAAGTGGCTTGATTTTATTGCCGACTGTCGAGCAGGAAAGCCGCACCAATACGATATTGTTATTGGGGCGATGGCAGACGATCAGATATGGAACTATCTGGCTGATTTCATCTCTGGCATTTTGACTCGTGAGCAGTTTTGGATATTGGCAAAATTTAAACACCCAACACATCAAATCTCATTCTGTAGCACAAAGGCTCTAAAATGTTTGCAATTTCTTGAAAGTTATACGGTGGAATTATGAACGGCAGAGAAAAAAAACAGGAAAATGATCTATTCTTTGTCTGCTCTGTTATCGAATATATTGGTAGAAAAACGAAAAATAAACGTGGCGATATTGTTAATAAGCTTGGTGTTCAGGAGATATCTCGCCTTATGAATCTAGCCGATGTTTTGCATAGCGAAGCACTTGAAAGCACTGCATGCGATCTAATCACAAAGTATGGCATAGTGAACGGCGATTTTGATAATCTTTCGGTATCGAGATACTCTGTGCCAACACATTTCGATATAGCTAAGGTGTATAAACGGTTAATTATTGATATTGCTACTATGCAAAATGTATCGTTGATAGACGCACTTATAGCAGTTTATGGATCGTGGATCACTGATAAGATTGATAACTACAACTCAAGTATGTACTTTGAAAATCCTCAATATATATATGCGTCATATAGCACAGGTATGCCTATATAGAGAGTGTCTGTTTACATAAAAAAGTACGGATCTCTATCCACCCTCATCTGCATTGTACCCTTTTTATATCTATCAAATAGTGGGAGACACGCTTTTAGCACTGCCCCCATCTCCTTATGTGTATCGGCTTTGATTAATACGCTTATACGGTATCGATTTTTTATCTTAAAGATAACGGCTGGCGCAGGTCCCATAAATCGAACGTTTTTAAAGCTTTTCGCAAGTGCATTCGTTACCTCTGCGCTAACCGCCTTTAGCTCCCCCTCCTTCGAGTGGCTAAACACAAGCCTAGCAAGCTTTGAGTACGGTGGATAGCTGAAACTCTCTCGCCGTGCCAGCTCAAACTGGTAAAAATCCTCTGGATCTGTTGATATATATTGAAAGATCGGGTGTTCTGGCATCTGCGTCTGAATATGGACGACCCCCTCCTGCGCCCCTCTGCCAGCTCTGCCAGAGACCTGCATTAAAAGCTGATATCCACGCTCGAGCGAGCGAAACTCTGGCATTGCAAGCACATTATCGATCCCCATGATCCCTACAAATGTAACGTTTGGAAAGTGTAGCCCCTTTGCGATCAGCTGTGTGCCGACTAATATCTGCTTTTTGCCGTTATGGAAATCGGATAAGATCGTTGAAAGCTGCTTAAATGATGAGATATTGTCGCCATCGAGCCGCACGCATTTATTGGGGAACATCTGCTCGATAAACTCCTCCA
>JAITWF010000146.1 GCA_031285415.1 Deferribacteraceae bacterium | reverse complement strand
AAGCTTCATTCAGCACTATCTTGTCGACGATACCATTTTTGACGTAGAGGCACTTCATATCCTGTCCGCCAATATCAAGGATAAACGATACCTCTGGCACAAAGAAGGAGGCGGCTTTGCAGTGCACAAGCGTCTCTACCTCCCCTTCATCTATCCCTAATGCGGCTTGCAGTAGGGCTTCGCCATATCCTGTAGCGGCAGAGTTGCGGATTACTGCGTCGTACGGCAGCTTCTCGTATAGATCCTTTAATATATCGATAACGGAAAGTAGCGGCGTGCCTTTATTGGAGCCGTACCATGTGTATGCAATGCGGTTATCTTTATCGAGCAGTACCGCCTTTGTGGTGGTGGAGCCTGCGTCTATCCCAAGATATACGTCGCCATGTACATCGTTTATATCCACAAATTCAGCGTGCGTGAGGCTATGGCGATCCATAAATGCATCAACTTCCGTTTTATCTTTGAATAATGGCGGCAGTGGCGCAATCTCCGCCTGATACGGTGCGTCCTTTAGCTCTTCAACCTTCTTGAGAAGCTCAACACTATTGACCTCTGGATACTCCTTCGAGAGAAGTGCCGCACAGAGTGCCACAAAGTACTGTGCATTATCAGGGAATACGATATTTTCATGCTTTAGGTGGAGCGTCTCAACGAACCGTCTACGAAGCTCTGGCAGAAAGTTTAGAGGCCCTCCAAGGAATGCGATATTGCCACGGATACTGCGCCCACAGGCGAGACCGCCAACAGTCTGATCAACTACCGCTTGCAAGATACTTGCCGCAATGTCGGTCTTAGGTGCGCCCTCGTTTAGCAGGGGCATAACGTCCGTTTTAGCAAAAACGCCGCAACGAGCCGCTATCGGATATAGAGTGGTGTGTTCTTTTGCAAGGTTATTAAGCCCCGAAGCGTCTGTCTGGAGGACGGCTGCCATCTGATCGATAAAGGCACCTGTACCACCTGCGCACGTCTCGTTCATACGCTGATCAACGCCAGAGTCAAAGAAGGTGATCTTTGCATCCTCTCCGCCTAGCTCGATAGCGACATCTGTCTGAGGGATAAAGTGGCGAATAGCGGCGGTGGAGGCGATAACCTCCTGCACAAACTGGATACCAAGCCAAGAGGAGACCGATATACCGCCAGAACCTGCTACAGTTATGGTGAACGACTGATCAATAAATCTATTGCAAACCTCTTCGATAAGACCGATCATCGTCTTGCGCACATCAGAAAAGTGCCGCTGATAGCTCTGATAGAGCATCTTGTTGGAATCATCAATCACCACTATCTTGACAGTGGTGGAACCTACGTCTAAGCCTACATGTAATGAATTATTCATGACCATCCATATGTAAAAATGTTTATATTATATAGCATTTACGTCACTGCGGACTTGATCCGCAGTCCAGAATGAAAATATTCGGAATTCCTATAATTTTATACTGGATTGCGGATCAAGTCCGCAATGACGAGGTTACTTACTTTTTTATCAATTCCTCTTTTATCTCCTTCCCTGGACGGAAGCACGGCACACTACTTTCGCCGATCATCATACGCTCGCCAGTTTTAGGATTGCGCACCTGTTTAGAGGGCTTCTTGCGCACTTTAAAGCTGCCAAAACCTCGTATCTCGACCTTTTCGTCGTTTACTAAGGCTGATTTTATAGAGGTGAATACATTATTGACAATGAATTCTACCTGTTTCTTGCTCATTGTGGGACACTTGTCGGAAATTGTTGTAATTAGTTCAGATTTCGTCATGTATCTTCACCCTCCGCCTGCGCTCAGCGAAAATTTCTTTACTTTAAACTATATTGACACTATAGTTTACAATGATTTTATTTAAAAGTCTACATATTATATGGAAGTACGCAACGTGCATGTAAGCTATATACTGTCAATGGTTCGCTCAGGTTTGGGCGTTATGACCAGCCGAATATTTGGGTTAGTTCGAGATATCGTGATCGCCTCTGTATATGGGGCGTCGGGGCTAACAGATCTATTTTTCGTAGCGTTCGCTATTCCAAACCTATTTCGCCAATTTTTTGCCGAAGGGGCGATCGCCTCCGCCTTTGTGCCGTTCCTCTCTGATAAAACAAAGAAAAGTGGCGAAAGTGCTGCAAACGCATATCTGACGCAGCTTATATTCATTCAGGTGCTTCTAGTCACAGCGATTAGTATAATACTACTACTCTTTGCGCCCTATGTCATCAAATTGTTTATGCCAGGTATCGCAAGCAGCCCCACCGATGTAGCAATCGGTGCAACGCTACTGCGTATCCTTATGCCGTACCTCTTCTTTGTGAGTATCAGTGGGCTTTTAGCAGGATATCTCAACCTAAACGGCAGCTACTATATCGGCTACGCCTCCACATCGTGCCTAAATGTCATGATGATAATCGGTGCTGTGATAGGTGGAATGCATGGCGGCAATATTTACACCCTTGCGGCAAGCGTGTTTGCTGGCGGCGTCTGCCAGATGTTTATGGTGTATAGCTACTCGTGGCTAAAGGGGTTCCGATTCACCCCACTCACCCCAACAGATCCCGATATTAAAAGCACATATAAGCTACTCATCCCCTCCCTTGCAGGTGTTGGGATTAGTCAATTAAACTTCCTGATAGGCAGAGTTATCGCCTCATTCCTGCAACCTGGCAGTATCTCGTGGCTATTCTACGCTAATAGATTATTCCAATTTCCGCTCGGTATCTTCTCGGTAACGATAAGCACGGTAAGCTTGACAGAGCTTTCAAAGGCTCGCACCGACAACAATCTAGAGCAGATTAATAAGCTGATCGACAAGGCCATTATCGCCCTAATACTGATAATAATCCCTGCCACTATAGGGCTTGTGGGGCTTGCAGAGGATCTGATCCGATTGATCTTTGCTCGTCGTGCGTTCAACGAGACCGACGTTGCAAATACCGCAATCGCTCTACAGATGTACTCTATAGGGCTACTCTTCTACTCGCTCGCCTCTGTATTCACGAGGGTTTTCCACTCCGAGAAGAACACTAAAACGCCTGTCAAGATTGCGACGATCACCTTTGTTGTAAACTTAATCTTCAACTTAATCCTTATGAAGCCGATGGGGCATGCAGGGATCGCCCTCGCCTCTACGATCGCCTCGGTGGTGAATACTGCCATACTATATATCAATCTGAAAGGCTATAAATTCAGCTTTAAATCTAACATCTGGCTTCTTTTCAAGATTATGCTTGCTATATATACGATGTCGGCGATAATGATCGCTGGGAAGATTATGAATCTGCATGTGCTGATAATTG
>JAITWF010000080.1 GCA_031285415.1 Deferribacteraceae bacterium | reverse complement strand
CGCTCTACCAACTGAGCTACACCCGCAATCAACTTAGGAAGTGTTTTATAGCTAAGAATCAAAATAATGTCAATACTAATATTTTATTTTTTATAAATAGTTGACAATTTTCCTATATTCCTGCATAAAATCATGATGGATATTATAATTGCCAAAAAAGATATGTCGACCACTAAGAGTGCGGCGACCAACCGTGTCTTGGAGGAGGCTCGCTACTTTATCGAGCATGGGCATACCGTACGCATTATATCTGAGGCGATGGATAGTAATATCATTCGAGCCGCTGGTGCAACGCCGATTAAAATTTTCAAGTTTCCAGTGTCGGGTTACTACCGTCGTAAATTTTTTCAGGTCATGGCAGATAGATATATAAAGGCTCACCCAGCTGACCTAGTAATCGGTAGGGGAGACATACTGCGGCAAGATGTACTATTCATGCATAACTGTATCCATCTGGCGCATGAACGTATCTACGGCACGCCACTGCCAGAGTCGAACGATGTTGGGCGCATTCATACGAAGCTACTCACAGAGGGGCAGTTTAACCTCCTGATATGCAACTCTGCTATGATGAGAGACGACTTTATAAAACGCTTCAACATCGATATATCAAAGATGGCGATAGTATGCCCTGGGGTTGACCTATCAAAATTCGAATCAAACGGCACTGTACGCACAGAGACCAGAGCGAGCCTTGGCATTGAGGCGGATACAGCACTGATAGCTCTAATCACCTCTGGCGACTTCAAGAAGCGTAATGTGGCAGGGATGATAAAAGCCTTCGCTACTATATCAGATAAATCTGCTAAACTATTGATAGTTGGTAAAGATAATCTAACTCCATACAAGGCGTTGGCTACAGAATTAGGTATTGCTGATAGCGTTATCTTTGCGCCAGCGATCTCCGATGTGCAGAGGTATTACAACGCTTGCGACATCTTTGTGTTGCCAGCGCATATCGAGGAGTTTGGCAGATCGGTAGCCGAGGCGATGTACTGCGGTCTACCTGTGATAGTATCTAGATGGGCTGGAGCCGCCGATATATTAGAGGGAGAATCTCGCAACTATATATTAGATGAACTCGACCAACTGCCAGAGATGTTGGATCGGCTTGCATGCGACCGAGCTAGCTGGAAACATCTTGGTGAACTCAACCAAACGACCGCCATGAAGTATACCAAGGAAGCAAGTATGGCAGAGCTAGAGAAAATGTATCAAAAGCTTGATATATAGCGCATAGGGTGGTGTGGGTTAAAATTATTTACTTTACATAATATATCTTATCGGATGTAAATTAGAACAAAAAACGCTCCAATTTACACCCGATAAGATTTGTATAATTTAAGGACTGAACGTATAGATATATCGGATGTAAATTTAATATAAGTAGTAGAGGCATTTATGGATCTCTCGATTTGGACTGTTGTATTTTTAGTAGCGATGTTTTTTCTTGCAGGTTTTGTGGATAGTATCGCTGGCGGCGGCGGTCTTATCGCAGTGCCGTCGTTGTTAGTTGCAGGTATTCCGAGCGCAATCGCACTTGGCACCAATAAGATGGCTGCGACGCCTGGCACGATAAGTGCGCTGATAAATTACGCTCGCAACGGTTTAGTTATGTGGCGTATAGGATTGATAGGTATACCTTTTTGCATTATAGGTAGTGCTATTGGCACCAATACACTCCTGATATTTGACAATGAAACGATCGGCAAGATTATCATATTTTTATTACCAGTCGGAATAATCGCCAACTTCATCCCTAAGAAGGCTACTAGCGTTCAGGCGGTTATCTCACCTATAAAGCTATATTTGGTCGCTCCTTTGGTCTGTCTAGTGATTGGGTTTTATGATGGTTTCTTTGGCCCAGGTGCAGGAAGTTTCTTCGTCATAGCGTTCCATTACATCGTAGGTATGGAGCTTGTGAAGGCAACCGCCACGGCGAAGCTATTTAATGCTGTCACAGGTGTATCTGCTCTTATCGTCTTTGCAATTAATGGGCAGTTCATCTTGTGGCTAGCCATACCACTTGCTATCGCAAATATAGCAGGAAGCCTTATCGGCAGCCAGCTCGCTATCAAGATCGGTGCTGCGTTTATCAAGAAGATACTCTCGGCGTCGCTACTACTGCTATTTGTAACACTGATATGGAAGTTTTTTATTGCAGGGTAAGCACTCTTACCCCCACTCGATATCGATCCCCTGCTCTCGCCCCTTAACGTCTGCGAGGATCGATTGGAATTCGCTATGATTAGGGTGTTGTTCTGCGAAGATATTAATATGGTCAAACTCCTCCTTTGAAAATGTGCCCATATTATTGATCTGCTGTAAACAGAGGCGGTCGGCACCTATCTGCTTTGCTGTTGCGATAAATGCAGGAATCTGCCTGAAATTTGCCGCCTGCATAACGAAATTCAGCTGCAATACTCTTATCTCTCCAGACCGTCTTAGAGTGGCTATAAACGCCAGATTTTTCTGCAACGTCTCCCACTTGCCCCCTCTGCGAAGAGTTTCATACGTATCCTTTTCTGTAGAATCCACCGATACCGATACGGTGTCTATCATGCCCGATGGTAGCTCTGTCCAACGTTTATCCGTAAAGAGCTGTGCATTCGTGATAACGCTAATCTTTAGATTCGGAAACTCCTCTCTAGATAGCGTCTTCAACAGGTTCATTATCGGTTTACTTGCTAAGAACTCGCCTGCTGGCGACACAGTTAATAGCTCACAATCCTTTAAAGCTGGTCTGATTACATTCATTAAGATATTGGTAATATTACGATTTTCTGCTGGACTGCTAGCAATGATACTAGATCTGCACGATGGGCAATACAGGTTGCATGTACAATCTATGTACAGCCCGATCGCTTTAGGATGATCTTTAATACAGCTTTCATCCCAATCGGTTCTAGGGAACGAACTCTCTTTATTCTCAAAATTTGGGCAACGTCGTTTGCAATACTCGTAGTTTCCCTTTGATACAGAGTATCTCAATCTTTTCGCCCTATCGGAGTTCCATATATCATCCAATTTATCTATATAGATATCGCCTATGCTATAATTATTTCGCAGATATGCAGTACAGCATGTGTAAACCGAACCGTCGGCATATACATCAAAGTTTCTATACGGCAGTAGGCAGACCTGTTTGCGACTCACACCGCTCCACGTTTCATCGACATAGTTGTCGTACATATCGATAATCTCATTAAGCTGTGCCTCGATACGGTTATTCCTCTGATCTGCCAACGATTTTAGATGGTCGTGATACCGTTTGACCTGCGGTATACTCTTCAAGATCCCCTTTAGCCACTGTTTCATACAGTTCTCTTCATATAGTCGGTGAAATCTCTGACAACAGGTTTAAACTCTGAATTAAAGAGTGGGCTATTGATAACAAACTCTGCCGTTGTGAGGTTGCACGCCATAATAATATTATAGATAACGGCTACACGAATGAGAGCTTTCACGTCTACATCGTGCGGTTGCGGCGTCATCGGATCGGTCAGAAATACTAGAAAATCGATCTTGCCATCGCAGATCATCGCCCCCATCTGCTGATCTCCCCCTAACGGCCCTGATTTTAGAAGCCGCATGCTGATCTTAACATCGGGTAGCTCATGTTCAAACATCTCTAATATTAATTTCCCTGTCGTGCCTGTGCATATAAGTTCATGTTTTGAAAGCTTGTTCGCATTTTTGCGTACCCACTCGACTAGATCTTTCTTCTGAGTATCGTGAGCCACAAGGGCTATCTGCTTTTTATGTTCCATAATATTCACCTTTATTTTTAAGCATACAACATTTCCTCTTGCTTTTATATA
>JAITWF010000079.1 GCA_031285415.1 Deferribacteraceae bacterium | reverse complement strand
CTTTAATCTTTGTAACAACCCATGTAGAGCCTGTCTGCTGGAACTCACCCATTATATTCACATCTGCCGCTACTAAACCGTTATTCATAACAGTTGCATTTGCAAGCTGTTCGCCAGCTAGAAGTGTTGAGCCTGCTGGAATAATATCACCTGTGTCAAAAATTGTGCCAGCAGGGAACGCTGTATCTTTCTTTATTGTAGCCCCAGAAGAGATGGTGTAATTTGCCCCTAGTGCGCCAGATGGAATGGTTACCTCATTTCCTGCGTTGTCGATAAAGGTTATCGCCGCTGTCAGCGTAGTGCCGCTACTGAGTTTGATATCTTTTAATGTTGTGTAATCCTCGCCTATCGTTATGGTTTTTGTAGAGGTAAACGCCGCTACAAGGTGCATATCGTAATCAAGTGTTATATTATCTGAAAGTGTCAACGCTGCGCTAAGGGTATCTAATGTGGTTGCGGCAGAGTTATTTACCTTAACGGTATAGTACGCTGTGCCTGTCGATGGCATGCCATCTGGATCGGATACGGTTCTTATGTTGGTGAGATTTTCTGTGCCGCCAGCTGTTGTCACCTCTGCACCGATAATGTCTTTGTTTAAGGTCATTATGTCGGTTTTATAGACGTAGTTCTGCCCAGGGCGAACGCTGAAATCTAATTTATAGTTCCCCTCAGCCACTTCGCTACGAATTATTGCGCCGATCTTGTCGCTATCAGCAGACCATAGTGCAGTAGAATCGCCGTTCAGGAGCTTCTTTGTGTTAAACTCTGTGGTAGAGGCGAGGCGATCAAGCTCATCTTTCAGCTGATCGATCTCTTTTTGCAGCTCTTTGCGGTCGTTTGTAGAGTAGGTGCCATTTCCGCCCTGCACAGCAAGCTCACGCATACGCTGAACGATCTCTGTCATCACGCTCATGCCGCCCTCTGCGGTTTGCAGATAGCTGATCGCATCTTGAGAGTTCATCGAGGCTCTTTTAAGACCTTTTATCTGCGCACGCATCTTCTCTGATATCGCAAGCCCAGAGGCATCATCAGCAGCACGATTTATGCGCAAGCCAGACGAGAGTCGTTCTATATTTTTAGAAACTCCATTGTTGGCTATATCCATGTAACGCTGCGCCATAGTTGCATTTGTGTTGTTGTAGATCCCTAACATAATGAGCCTCCGTCGTTAAAAACAAAAAAGCCG
Source organism: Deferribacteraceae bacterium (assembly GCA_031285415.1). Classification (GTDB taxonomy): domain Bacteria; phylum Chrysiogenota; class Deferribacteres; order Deferribacterales; family JAISNW01; genus JAITWF01. The sequence goes on along the minus strand of JAITWF010000079.1, from coordinate 4,252 downwards.
GCAAAGGACAAAGTAATCCCGTGCCGGCTCAATTCTTTTGATACCAGTATATTATATTTATTTTTTCTCAAAGTTTATCGCTCTTCCAAACGAGTCGAGCCGACAACAGGATAAAACAATCCCGTGTCGGCCCGATTCTTTCGATACCGCGATATTAGCAAACTAATTTTGTCTGAACGGAGTTCGCCGCTGTAGGCTACTATCCGCCGCACCCAACACCTGCGCAACTCATGCACAGGATTAAATCTTAAAATACAGAAAATTGTGTGAGAACGAAGGCTGAAAGGTATTCATACCCTCGTCTCACAGGGGTGTTATCGGCAGGTTTAATAGAAAACTTTAGAGAAATTTGAACATAAAGATATTGGTCAAAGGCTGAACCCTTCTACAGCAAGGTACTTAACGGTTTTATTAAAATACCTACACTGCAAAATTGTCTTTTTACAGGGTTCATATGTGGATGTTAGTCGGTTAAAATTAAGCTACTTTTTTGTAATCCTCCTTAAATGTATGTTAAACGCAAAAAAGCCAGAGGTGGTTCCCCTGGCTGTACTGTTTACATACCATAACTTTACAGTGCTGTATCGGCAGGTATTGAGAAAAACTTTAGAGGTATTTTAGATTGTCGAAAAAAGCTCTTTCCCCTCCCTCTTGGGGGGAGGGGGAAGAGTAATTTCCCTACTTGTATTTATTTTAAAATAATGATACAACTGTTTACGTGAACATATGAACAATAAATTTAACTTTATAACCTGTAAAGCTGCGATGAATAGGATTAAGTACACCGAACGGATCCCATATCGGTACGATCTGAATGCGTATCGAGGCTGCACACACGGCTGTATCTACTGCTTTGCAATCTATACGCACAGCTACCTTGAAAATAACAACTACTTTGGCGAGATATACGTAAAAACTAACATTGCAGAGGCACTCGAACGCCAGCTTTGTAGCAAAAGCTGGAATGGCAGCATTATCAATCTTGGTGGCGTCACAGATAACTATCAGCCGTGCGAAGAGACCTTTCGCCTTATGCCCGATATATTGCGTCTCCTTATCAAACATAAAAATCCTGCGATTATCTCTACAAAATCGGATCTAATCTTGCGAGATTTCGACCTAGTTGCAGAGCTAGCAAGCATAACGTATGTAAATGTTGCCGCTACTATCACCGCAAGCGACGATAACTTGCAGAGGGTAATAGAGCCGCAAGGAGTTTCAACCACTCGCAGATTCGCTATGCTAAAGGAGTTTCGCCAACATAGCAACGCCTCCACAGGGGTACACGTTATGCCGATGATCCCATATATTACTGATACGTATGAGAACCTCGACCAGATCTTCGCTACCACAAGGGAGTTTGATTTAGGCTACCTGATCACCGCCTCGCTAAACCTAAGGGGGCAGACGAGAAGGGTCTTTATGGCGTATATACGCAAGCTATTCCCCCAATACGCCGCAGATCTCTATAATCTATACAGAGATGGACACCTCGATAAGGAGTATAAGATACAGCTGTATAAAAAGGTCTCCGAGCTATATAAGAAGCACTCTGTAAGCGCAAACTATGTGACGAGACTAAAGAGGCATTTTGAGGAGAGGCGCACGCCGATTGAGACCTTACTTATGGCATATAACAGTTAGTTTATCTTTATACAACATTGTTTGAAAAATTAAAAAAGAGCTTGTTAAATTTTGGAATAAGATTATAATATTTGACATGTTATGAGTTTGAACGGCGACAATATACTTACTGATCCTAATATTAAGTTAGGGGTAGGTAGCCCTCCTATCCTATGCTTTAGGATCATCGAGTATGTGGTCGTCGTTTAGGGAATCGCAATATGAAATTAAGTTTACAAACGAAACTTTTCAATGCGAGCGTATTACCTCTTATCATTGTGTTCGTAGGTATTATTATTCTTACACAAATTTTTGTAAAGGGCAGCTTGCGAGAGAACGCCATATCGTTGGCAGGTGAGATTGCAGTATCAAATGAGTTAAAGATTGGAGACTCTCTAAAGAGTTATGTAGAGGGGTTGCAAGATTTGGCGCATAACACCGAGGAGCTTATCGGCTCTGGTGCAGATAGAGCGATGGTGTGGCAGGTAGTACAAAAACATATTGAACGCAACGGTATCTTCGCTGGCGGTATTATCCTAGAGCCAGACGTTGTAGAGGCGGATGCAAACTATGCAGGCGACCCTGAGAGCTTGCTATATAGTGAATCGGGACAGTTTCTGCCATATTATAATCAGAGTGGCGATGGGTATGTGACTAGCTCATTTATAATGTATAAAAATGAGGCATGGTATGAGCCTGTGATGTTAGAGGGGCGCACCTTCATCACAGAGCCATATATATATGATTTCGTTAATGAGATCGCTGTCGACACCGCCACAGAGGCGGAGTTTGCAAGCGGCGACAAGCAGATGATCCTATCGATCGCAACGCCGTTAAGGATAGATGGCAAGCTTGTTGGTGCTGTTATGATCGATATGCTGGTCGGTGCTTTCAGCGAGTATGCTGGCGAAATTAAACCGTTCGGTACAGGTAATGCAATCCTTATGAGCAATGAGGGGGTTATAATCTACTCCCCATATGCTGGACAGGTGAACGAATCGTTCTCTAATACAACACATATAGAGGGGTTTAGCCCAGCCGATGTTACGAAGGCTATCGCCAATAATCAGCCGATCTCATTCTTTTGGAGCGAGGCGAATAACGGCAATAAAATGTATAGTATACTGCGCCCAATCTCGCTTGGTGCGGCATCTTGGGGGCTTTTGGTCTCTATGAATGTAGACGACGCCTACAGCGCAGTGGGGCTTGATAGCATTCAATATATAACGCTTAGCATGCTATTTGTAGTGTTTATTATAATCATCGTAGCGTCGCTATTTATCAGATTCAATATTATCCGCTACGTTCATGAGTTTACTAGTGCAATGGTAGATATAACCGATGGCGATGGCGATCTGACAAAGACTATCAATATAAAAAGTGGTGACGAATTTGAAGATCTGGCGTTGCACCTGAATAAATTCCTTCAAACAATGCGAGCGATGATAGTGGAGATCGGCGAGCAGGCGAATGAATCTGCCAGATCCTCGCAGATGTTAGCAGAGGCTGCCGACACGCTCCATATGGAGTTTGAGGTGCAGAGTAGAGAGGTGGAGTCTGTTGCGTCGGCTGTAGAGGAGATGAGCGGCAGCGCAAGAGAGGTTGCGCATACGACTGATAGTAGTAACGTCGCCGTAGATGGTACTCGTCAGGAGATCGTCACAGGGCAGCGAAGCCTTGCAGAGGCGATAAGCGCAATGGATAATATCACAAAGAATACAGAGTCGCTTGCGCAAACGATCAACACGTTAGGGGAATCATCAGATAAAATAGGAGATATACTTAACGTTATCAATGATATAGCAGATCAGACGAACCTTTTGGCACTGAATGCGGCGATAGAGGCGGCTCGTGCAGGCGACGCTGGCAGAGGCTTTGCAGTTGTAGCTGATGAAGTTCGCAAACTTGCAGAGCGCACGCAGAGTGCAACGAACGAGATTCAGGCGATTATCGTAGGTCTACAGCGAGATACAAAGCAAGCGGCTACAGAGATGAACGGCGCAGGTCAGAGCGTTGTCGAGGGTGCGAAGCGAACGAGCGACGTAGATGCAGTGTTTGTGCAGATTGTAGGCTCAATGAAGGGGATTCAGGATAACGCTGGTCTTATCTCGACAGCGGCAGGGGAGCAGGCGACGGCGTTGCAAGGATTGAGCCAGAACGCACGCCAGATCTCCGCAGGGATCGATAAGAGTAAAGATACGATATCAGAGTTTCATGAGATAACAGCGTTCTTAGCAGATTCATCATCCACCACGAGTCGGCTTGTGTCTAGATTTAAGGTGAAATAAAGCTGGAAGGAGGGGGAGGAGTGCGGCATCTCCTCCCTAGAAGTGGGGGCAATGTCGTTATCTATAAAAAAAAGTGAATAGATGAAGAAGAATATACTTGCTGAAAATGAAGCCCTAAGGTTGAATTTGGGATGGTTTCTGCTATTTTGTATTGCATTGCCGCAGCCGATCAATTTAGGAATAGAAGATTTTCTTGCACTTCCTGCTGATGCTAATACCTATCTTGTTCAAATATTTGCAACCGTACAAGATATAAAATTTTTTGTTGTTTATATAGTTGCGATCCTGCTTGCTATATTTGTACCCCGATATATCGTACAACTAGGACGAATACTTATCAT
>JAITWF010000047.1 GCA_031285415.1 Deferribacteraceae bacterium | reverse complement strand
ATATACTGCGCTTTTTCTTCTATCTGCTATCCTTCTGGCAGGGGCAGCGGCGGCGAAGGTGTATCCGCTTGAGCTACTGCGCATATTGCGTCCATTTCTATTTCTGCTCGCATTTACATTTATCGTACAGCTCTTTCTCACACACACAGGCAGCTTTATGATCCCCACCGCTGGCACAGCCCAAACAGCAACATTCTATACTATCAGAATGGCGTTAATGATCGGTTTCTCCGCAATCTTCGCAATAATCACGCCGCCAATAGATATAGTCAAGGTTTTCTATCTACTCTTTACGCCGTTGAAGCTTTTCAAGGTATCGCCAGCCGATATGGCTCTATCGATGTTGATAGCGTTGCGCTTTATCCCACTACTCTTTTCAGAGGGGGAGAAGATCATGGACTCTCAACGCCTAAAGGGGATACTACCTCTAAAGGGGGAGAGTGGTGGACGATTAAAGATTATCAGAGCCTCCGCCTCGCTCGTTGTGCCGCTATTTGTGCGCACATTCAACTACGCCTCGCAGATCGCCATCACCCTACAATTTCGTAGGCACGATAAAGCGTTCTTCGCACTCCCTAGGCTCAAATTTGTGGATCTCCTGACCATAACTTCAATGATAGCTATTAGCACAGGTATATATGTTATACCGTAAAAAATGTACGTGCGAATACAACGGCTCCGCCTACACAGGCTGGCAGTGGCAGGCGAACGGTATCTCTATACAGGAGAAGATCGAAGATGCCCTCAAAGAGCTACACGGTGAAGAGATCACGATAATGGGGTCTGGGCGCACAGACTCTGGCGTTCACGCTATCGAGCAGGTCTTTCACTACTCCACAACAATGCATAGAGATAATCGCTCAATACTGCACGCACTGAATAGCAAACTCCCTCGAGATATCGCCATCTTGAGCGTTGAGGACGCACCAGAGGGGTTCCATGCGCAGCGCTCCGCCGTTAGCAAAACTTACAAGTACGTAATCTTGAACAGAGGCACTAGAGCGGCGTTAGAGGATGGCAGAGTGTGGTGCCGCAGAGATTACATAGACGTTGAGAGGCTTGCCGCAATCTTAGCCCCACTTGAGGGGAGGCACGATTTCCTATCATTCTGCTCTAAAAAGAGTATAAAACCTAACACCGTACGCACAATCAACTCGATAACAGTCGAGCGAGATGGCGATTATATAGTTACACGACTGAATGCGAATGGATTTCTACACAATATGATCCGCATTATTATCGGCACCGCCGTTGGGCTTGTGTATGAAAACGCCTCACCAGAGAGGATGGTTGAGATCTTAGAGGCTAAAGATCGTTTAAAGGCAGGGGTCACCGCCTCGCCCAGTGGATTATATCTGGAAAGGGTATATTACTAGCAATAGACAAATACACACTTTAATGATAAATGTAGTATATTAAGGAGTAAATCGAATATGAAGATACTTTGCCGCAAAAAAGTTGCCCTCGATTCCAGAAAAGACGCTATCGTTATCCCAATATACAAAAATATCCCATCGATCCGAGCTATCACAGGCAAGAAAATTGACGACGAGCTGCGCACAATCCTCGATTCGAATTACTTTAACTTTGAAGAGAAGGAGATCCGTAGCTTTTACGTGGAATTAAATAAGAAGCTCAAGAAGATCTATCTAGTCAACACCCCAAAGGAGGTTGAGTATCCAGAGGTTTATCGAGAGCTAGGCGCAAAGATCGCTGGCATATTAAACGACGACAAGATCTACTCGATCTCCCTCATCGCCTTCGAGGATATCTATAATGAGAAGAAGAGCAACGCTAGCACCTCCGCATTTATGGAGGGGATCATGTTTAGCCTGTACTCCTTCGACAGATATAAAACGAAGAAGGCTCACCATACCCTTGAAGAGGTCGAGATCATCACCAATATGACTCGCCTAAAATCGTATATAGATGCCAACCATGCCGAATGGAACGATATATTCAAATATGTCAATATCGCGAAAGATCTCGTCAATACCCCTCCAAACGACCTTACACCAGCTGGATTTGCTGACTATGTAGTGGCTTCGGCACACCCATCACTAAAGGTGACGGTGCTAGATGAGCATGAGATCGCCGAGAGGGGGATGAACCTGATCACAGCAGTCGGCAAGGGGAGCGGCAATCCGCCACGATTCGTGCATATCGTATACAACGGTGCAACCGATACCACAAACAATGTAGCGATAGTCGGTAAAGGGGTCACGTTCGACTCTGGCGGCACAAACCTGAAACCCTCCGGCTCTCTAGAGCGAATGAAAGATGATATGAGTGGTGCGGCGGCAGTATTTGCGGTAGTAAACCTAATCGCTTCGCAGAATCTGCCTGTGAATATAAACGCATACCTACCGATGGTAGAGAACACTATCGGGGGCAAGGCGACACGCCCTGGAGATATAGTTAAATCGTTCTCTGGCAAAACCGTCGAGATTCTCAATACCGATGCAGAGGGCAGACTGATCCTTGCAGACGCCCTATATATGGCGACGCAGACCGATCCAGAGATTATTATCGATATCGCAACGCTGACAGGGGCTTGCCTTGTGGCGTTGGGCGATCAGTGCGCAGGACTATTTTCTAATAGAAAATTTTTAAGTAAAAATATCTCCGATATCTCCTCCGAAGTTGGCGAGGATCTGTGGGAGCTGCCCCTCTATGAGAATTACGCCGCAAAGCTAAAGAGCAAGAATGCAGACCTTCAGAATATGGCGTCTGGTGCAAAGAATGCAGGTGCTATCATTGCGGCACTCTTCCTAAAGGAGTTTGTAGAGAACTATCCGTGGATACACCTCGATATCGCAGGCACGGCGTTCTTAGAGGAGAAGCACCCCGTTTTTGGCAATCAAGCAAGTGGATTTGGCGTGCGCCTTATCTACCAATTTATTAAAAGGTACTATGTAAAATAATATTTGATACGAACCCCTCTCCCGACACTGCGTGCCACCCTCCCCCCAAGGGGGAGGGGTAGGAAGTTGCAGCACAAAGGCTATTCCCCTCCCCCTTTGGGGGAGGGTGCCCGAAGGGCGGGAGAGGGGAGTGTATAATTTATGTGAGGAAATTGTGAAACGATATATTCCACTGATACTATTTATCGCCGCTCTAGCGTCCCTTTACCTCTGGTCTACCACCTCTCGACAGGCGCAGGTAACGAACGGCTGGGAGGCACGACCTAGCCAATATTACGTAAACGATGTGCCGATGGTGACTACTCTGGACGCATATAAATGGGTGCGTATGGGGGAGGAACATAAAGAGGGGGTATTCGACTCGAAAGAGAAAGACTATAAGATGTACTATCCCGATGGGCGCAACCGTCCCAACCCTGTACCTATGCTCTCCGTGATACTTGCAAAGGTGTCGTCATTCTTTGGTGGCAACCTTTACGAGGCAGGGTTATTCCTGATACCGATCTTTGCAGGGCTATTCATGCTACCGCTAGCGGCGTACTGCTATATAATTGGCTACCAACTTATGGGACTTTTAGGTGGATTTGTAGGCACATTTTCGACGATGTACTATATCCGCACTACGGCTGGACGTATCGATACCGATAGCCTCAACACCTTCTTTATGTTCCTCACTGCACTACTTATTCTGATAGCGCAGGAGCGCAAAAAGGAGTGGCAAGTCTGGCTCGGCGCAGCATTTGCAGGCTTTTCGCAGCTTTTATTCTATTGGTGGTATCACCATAGCTCGTTTATATTAGTATTTTGGGTAGTTTTCATCGCAGGGCTACTATTAAATAAACATAAACTCAAGACGGTCGCAGTTGCTGCTGGGGTATATGTATTATTCTCTAACCCTATCTACTTTATGAGCTCTATCGCCAATATCACCCAACTCCTATCCTCATATGTTTTCTCGCCAGAGGTGCGTATTGGCGGATTTCCAAACGTCTATCAGACGGTGACGGAGGCGAAGGGCGACCAGGTGTTGGAGCTATTAACGACCACATTTATTCACCCTATCGCAATCTTCTTCGCCCTTGCGTCATTAATCCTCATGGCTGTCAGAAACTTTAAACGTGCGCTTCCGATGGCACCCGTTATCGCTGTAGGATTTCTTGTTATCGTCTCCTCTGGCAGATTTATAATGTATCTTACCCCATTTTTAGGAGCTGGAATAGGCTATCTACTAGGTTTTGCGGCAGACAAACTGCCTGTAAAACAAAGCTGGATAAAGCTTGCCGCTAGCTACGCCGCAGGTGCGACATTTATCGCCCTTGTCTATCTAATCCCGAATGTAAACGGATTTATCTTTAGATATACGCCGCCACCATCGATCGATACGAATATGTACAGCACCTTTAATATGCTAAAGGAGCAACTGCCAGCAGATTCTGCGGTATATACATGGTGGGATTTTGGGCTAGCTATCGAGGCGCAGAGTGGGCTTGCAACATTTCACGATGGGATGTCGCAAAACACTATCAAAACGTGGCATATCGCCCGAAGCTTACTCTCAGAGCCTAAAGCCATGGCATCGCAGATCGCCTATATCGCCAATAACGGCATGAATGGAATCAACGATATGCTTGCAAGTGGCGCAAGCTCCACCGATATAGTAAAGACGATCGACGCATACGATGAGCCGCTAGAGAGGAAGAACGTATATCTATCGTTTACGCAAGATATGATCATGAAGTTTGGAGCGATAGAGCATATCGGCGCATGGGATGTGGCAAGCGGCACACCATCAAACGCTACAGGGATCGATAGCTTCTACTGCAACCCCTCTGCCGCAACAAATATCACCTGTGGACAGATCAAGATCGACCTCGGCATTGGCATGATAAATACAAGTATTCCGCTACATACGATAGCCTATGTAAACGCACGTAACGGTAAATTTATAAGCGAAAAGCGCACCGATTTTGATAGTGCATTAAGTTTAGTAATGCTGCAAGATAACGGCGTAAACGTTATGGGGTTTGTGATGAACTCTAGGACGTATAATTCAGGCTTTGTACAGCTATATCTAATGGGTAAATACGATGAAACGCTATATAGAGAGGTTATCAATGTCTATCCGCTCACAAGGGTGTTTCAGGTGTTGAAGTAAAAATTATTGATTGATTGACACGCAATAAAATGGTAAGTATATTGTTCGCATAGTGCGTAATTTTTATAAATATCGGTAAACATGGGCAAAATTTTAGCTATAGCAAATCAGAAGGGTGGAGTTGGCAAAACTACTACCAGTATAAATCTTGGTGCGTCTCTCGCTGGGCTTGGCTGCAAAGTACTCCTTGTGGATATGGATCCGCAGGGGAACTGTACCTCGGGCGTAGGCGTATTTATGGCAGAGGGGCAGATCGGCGGCTATGAGCTGCTGATCGGATCTGCCTCCGCTGAAGAGGTGATCGTCCATACCGACGTAGAGAATCTCGACATCCTCCCTAGCCGTATCGACCTAACAGCGGCAGAGGTGGAGCTTGTACCAGTTGAAAACCGTGAAAATATGCTCAAAGCGCAGCTTAGTACAGTAAAAGATCTGTACGATTTTATGCTGATCGATTGCCCACCATCGCTAGGACTCTTGACGGTGAATGCATTAACGGCAGCCGACAGCGTACTAATCCCACTCCAGTGCGAATATTACGCTATGGAGGGGCTAGGGCAGCTCATGAATACAATAAAACTGATCCGTGGTGGGCTGAATAAACAGCTCCAGCTCGAGGGGATCCTTCTTACTATGTACGATCAGCGAAATAACCTAGCAAAAGAGGTGGTTCGCCAGATTAGAGAGTACTTCCCTAAAGAGGCGTTTACAACGGTAGTTCCTCGTAATGTAAGGCTTAGCGAGGCTCCGAGCCACGGCATGCCTATAAACATATACGACAA
>JAITWF010000041.1 GCA_031285415.1 Deferribacteraceae bacterium | reverse complement strand
GCAATAGGTCGAGTGCGCCTTTAAAGGTCTTTACTACATCGCCAGAGTTTCCACCGAACGCTAGAATTACGCTTTGGTCGCCCACTTTTCATCCATGATAGCTTTGTCGAGGGCATACTGCTCGGTTATCATCTGCTCAACTACGTTACTAAGCTCTTTGCCTACCTCTGCTGGTGATACAGGCTTCAAGAAGGTTATATTGCATGCTCCAGGCGTAAGGGGGAGATTTTTGCGTGGCATAACCTGCGCTGTGCCTGTTATTACAAATGGTACAATCTCAAGCCCTGTGCGCTCTGCCAACAAAAATGCACCTCGCTTGAACGGCTGCAAGTTGCCATCTTTGGTGCGAGTGCCTTCGGGGAAGATCACAAGTGAACGACCATCTTTGATCGTTTTCATCGCATCCATCATAGCTTTCAACGCCTGCCGAGATTCGCCTCTCTCAACAGGCACAAGCCCCATCTGGCGTGCTACCATGCCGAAAAGAGGGATATTAAAAAGCTCCCTCTTTAGCATGAATAGCACCTTCATATGAAGCTTGTCTAGCGAGGCAAGTATGATGAATATATCGGCATAGCTCTGATGATTGCCTATAAAGATATAGCTTTTGGCTGGGTCGAGCTGTTCAAGCCCACTGACTGTGGCTTTTCCACCTGCGATCTTTAGCAGATCTCTACCAAACCTGCCAGCTACCCACCTGTAATAGTCGCCAGTCTTGCCGAATGGTAGCAGCGGAAATCCCACTGCTACATAGCAAAACGCAACAATAACTATGCCAATACAGCGTAAATACGACATTATTTTTTCTCTTTGTCGGTGCTAAAGGCTACTGTAGCCTTTGTTATGATAACATCTTTAGCTGGCACATCTTGGTGCCCTCTCTCGGATTTGGTCTGCACTTTAGCGATCTTATCGACTGTATCCATGCCAGTTATGACCTTGCCAAAAACGGCGTATCCGTAGCCGCTAGTTGATTTATTGCGAAAGTTCAAGAAATCATTATCTACTACATTTATAAAGAACTGTGCTGTGGCAGAGTTTGGGTCTGGTGTACGTGCCATAGCGATGGTGTATTTGTCATTTTTAAGCCCATTGTCGGCCTCGTTGGTTATCGGATCTTGCGTATCTTTCTCTACCATCTCGGCTGTCATGCCGCCACCCTGAATCATGAATCCTGGGATAACTCTGTGGAAGATTGTACCGTTGTAGAATCCAGACTCGACGTAGGATACGAAATTTTTTACCGTTACTGGTGCCTTGTCGGGGTATAGCTCCAACTGAATCTTGCCGTAGTTCGTCTCGAATGTCACTAAAGTTGCCGCATTTGCGCTCGCTGCCATAAGGAATACTCCTAAAATTAATATAATAAGTTTTTTCATTGCTCCTCCTGTGTGCCTTTATTTAAATTCATTTTTCTGAAAAGTGCAAGAGAGGATTGCGAAGCACGATAGATTTATAGCAGTTGTATCTGGTAAATTAATGGTGTATAACTCTCATGTTTTAGAAAAAAATAAGGCACACCGAAGTGTGCCTCTCTTGGGGGGGTAATTCATACCACTTGCCCCAAGTCTTGCCTGAAATATAGTGCAAAAACTTGACAATGTCAATAGAGGACGTAATGGATATATGTAGTGCAAGATTTTTAATGTCTAATGGGCGTATGCGTACATATGAAATAATTGCGTATAATACACAAAAAGACCCTGTAGATCTATACTTGCTTAACACAGAAGCATCTGCTTCATTTCATTTTCCACTTAATATATGCGAGGTTTTGTTAAGAAATGTCATTGATCGCATTTTAAGTGCTAAATTTACAGAAAATTGGCATACAAATCCGCAATTTCATCGTATGATCGACAAATATCACAGAGATAAGTTAAGCTCTTCAATAGATAAATATGCGAATAAGGGCGATGTTATAACCAATTTATCATTAAGTTTTTGGGTTAATTTGCTATCGCCTAAATATGCTAATATATGGAAAAACTGTTTTTATAGTAGCTTTCTAGAGTATAAGGCTGTAAACCCTCGATCTAATAATCCAGAAAACGCATTGAACGCTGTGTATAATCAGTTAAAAAGGATTAATAAGCTCAGAAATCGTATCGCCCACTACGAGCCTATTATAAATAAGAACATAGCGGTCGAATATAAACAGATGCTAAATGTAATAAGTTACATTAATGCTGACTGTGCAGAGTGGGTGCAGGCGAAGCAGCAAACAGAGCATTATATAAAGTGTATTGCAGATTTATAGATATTTATGCTATAAGGTGGGATGAAAACTAAACTTATCACAGCACTAGATTTTTCCGATAGTAGACAGGCTTTAGAGATGGTCAAGACGATCGGCGACGCAGGCACATATTATAAGGTAGGGCTGGAGCTCTTTATTGCCGAAGGGCATAAGATCCTCCCTGCACTGAAAGATATGGGCAAGAACGTATTTCTAGATCTCAAGATTCACGACATTCCCAACACCGCCGCAAAGGCTATCGTATCGTGCCTTTCATACGGTGCCGATATGGTTAATCTCCACACACAGGGTGGGCTAGAGATGATGGCTCGCACCAGAGAGCTTTTAGCCGAGGAGTGCGACAAGCGAAACGTGCAAAAGCCGCTTCTCATCGGTGTAACGCTCCTTACAAGCCTCGATGATGAGCATTTAACACGCTATAAGATCGGTAGTGGCTCGTTGGATTACGTTTTGCACCTTGCAAGCCTTGCGAAAGAGGCTGGGCTAGATGGCGTTGTCTCCTCTGCTAGAGAGACGGAGGCTATTAAAAGCCGTTTGGGTAAAGAGTTTTTAACCGTTACCCCAGGGATACGCTTGCCAGAGAACGAAGTTGGCGATCAGAAGAGGGTGGTAACGCCGCAGGACGCCGCAAAGCTTGGCTCCGATTATATAGTTGTCGGCAGACCGATAACTAGCGCAAAGGATCCACGAATGGTTGTAGAAAGAATTAATGGAGATCTAATATGAATGAAGTGATATCAATTTACGAAAAAACAGAGGGGTTATTAAGGGGGCATTTCCTGCTCTCATCTGGACTGCATAGCGACACCTATCTGCAATCAGAGAAGGTGATGATGTATCCAGAGACCTCTGCAAAGGTGATAGCTCCACTTGTGGGAAAGCTTGCAGAGATTGAGTTTGATACAGTTGTAAGCCCTGCAATCGGCGGAATCCGCTTTGGCTATGAGCTTGCGAGACAGCTAAATAAACGTACTATCTTCACCGAAAGGGTGGATAACAATATGACGCTCCGCCGAGGCTTTGAACTAGCTAAGGGGGAGATGGTGATAATCGCCGAAGATGTTGTTACTACTGGCAAATCTACACGTGAGTGTATGGCAGCTGTGGAGGCGTGCGGAGCTATCGTTGTAGCGGTGGTGAGCATTATCGACCGTAGCGGCGGCGAGGCAGGGTTTACTGTGCCATTCATACCGCTTGCAGCTGTAGATGTGAAAACTTGGAGCGTAGATGAATGCCCAATGTGTAAGGCTGGTGGAGTGGCTGTAAAGCCTGGAAGCAGGAAATAAAGCCATTATCCTCATGTACCCTTAAGTACACTGCGGTTGTCTTTTCGGAAGTCGCCTAGCAATGTATCGTTGCTAAGGGCTTTATATTGGTTCATTATCAACAATATTTATGGGTGGGCTGACCCCACCCCTACATCAGAGCTTCGCATATTTATTGCCGTTACGTAGGGGCGAGGTTAGCTCGCCCTATTAATATGGGGTTTGTTATTTAGAAAACCCAGCCCAAACCGTTAATCCGCAGGGTAGCACCATCTCGCCATCTCTGAACGGCAGTGCCAGCTCGCCGTAATCTATCGTTTTGATCGGCAGACCGAGCGACGCCACCATATTGGCGGCAACTATCGACGAGATCCCTGCCGTATAGGAATTTATCAGCATAAACAATGGATTGTCAGACAAGATCGCCTTGCAGGCAACGAGAAGCTCCCAGAATGAATCCTCCAGCTTCCAAACCTCCCCCTTGGCACCTCTGCCGAAGGAGGGAGGATCCATTATAATAGCGTCATATCTGCTATTACGTCTATATTCACGCTCTGTAAATTTTAAACAATCATCAGGGATTAGTCGGATAGAGTTCTCCTTTACCCCTGATAGCTCTGCATTCTCTCTGCACCATGTAAGCATTCCCTTTGCAGAATCTACGTGACACACCTTTGCGCCAGCTTTTGCCGCCGCCACCGAGGCTGCCCCTGTGTATCCGAATAGGTTTAGTAGCTGAATAGGGCGGTTTGCCGCTTTTACAGCGTTCATTACTCTATCCCAATTAAACGCCTGTTCGGGGAATAGTCCTGTATGCTTAAACCCTGTGGGGTGTACCTTGAAGGTAAGATCTTTATAGTTGATCAGCCACTCCGCAGGTAGTTTGCGCTTATACTCCCACTCGCCTCCGCCAGAGGAGCTTCTGTGGTAGATTGCGTCGAACGTTCGCCATGCTGGATGGTTTGATTTCGTCCACAAAGCCTGTGGATCGGGGCGGATAAGGATAGTCTTCCCCCAGCGCTCTAATCTATTGCCATCGCCAGCGTCGAGAAGCTCGTAATCTTGCCAATCGTTTGATATAAATAGTTGTGGTGCGTTCATTATAGTATAACGCCGCCTGTTAGTTCAGATATATTATTAATGTTGTTCTCTTCGCAGTATTTATTTAGAGATTCTGTCATCTCTGGTATTGCGCTATTATTCACAAAGTTTGCCGTACCCACCTGCACAGCCTGTGCGCCAGCTAAGAAGTACTCCACAACATCTTCATGGTTCGTAATTCCGCCGATCCCTATTATCGGTATCTTCACCGTTCTATAGATCTCGGAAACGGCTCGTATTCCTACAGGTTTGATAGCTGGGCCCGATAGACCGCCCGTTACATTTGCTAGGTACGGTTTACGAGTTTTGATATTGATCGCCATCCCTACAAGGGTATTGATTGCGGCGATAGCGTCTGCTCCCTCCTCTTCACACACCTTTGCGTACGCCTTTATATCGGTCACATTGGGGGATAGTTTAACGATGAGTGGCGTGTTCTTCACCACTTTGCGCACAGCTTTCACCACTTCACGTGTTTTATCAGGGTGAGAGGTGAATAGAATGCCGCCAGCCTTTACATTTGGGCATGATATATTCATCTCGAGCATATCGAGGTTGCTTTTATCTAGTATCTCAGCTGTTTGAACGTACTCCTCTAGAGTTTTTCCCCAGAAGTTAGCGATTATGCGGCAGCTATATTTGCGCAGGAACGGTAGTTTATCTCGCAGAAACGCCTCTACGCCAACGTTTTGAAGCCCAATGGCGTTCAGCATGCCAGCGGTCGTCTCCCTTATGCGAGGCATAGGGTTGCCATCGTGTGGGTGTAGCGAGAGTCCCTTCACAGAGATACCGCCGACTTTATTCAGATCGAAGATAGGGGAGTACTCCAGTCCATAGCCGAATGTGCCAGAGGCACCGATTATAGGGGAGGAGAACTCCACACCGCAGATAGTTGTCTTGAGTCTATTATCTTGTTGCACGCAATGCCTCTTCTTTTGCTCGTATTGCACAATCTTCCATCGATAGCCCCTCAAAAAAGTTGCCTAATAGATGGAAATTAGGTATCTCAGTAGCCAACTTTTCAACCTCTGCTTTCCATTCGTGATGACCGAGGCGAAGCTCTGGCAGTATATAAGACTCTCTCGCCTCTACAGCGTCGCCAGAGAGGCTGAGCATGCTTTTCGCTACATCGTGTCCAGCATTCTCTTTTAGGTGGAAGGTGACCCCTCTGTATTTATTATGAGGGACAACATCTCGAGACACGCCCGAGCGAAATGGCATGTTTTTAGCGATCATATAGCTAAATGGTGGCACGCCGATCTTCGACACCTCCGCCGATAATCCTAACGCATAGGAGGGGTGGTGTGGCAGCTGTGACAGAAGCTCTGAAAGCTTTTGAGAAATAGGGTTTAGGAGTTTGCCAGCTGTGAGGGCGTCTGTTGCGATAACGAGCTGCTTTCCTCTCAATACCTCATCTTTATATAGAGAAACTGTGTATCCATCGCTATCTTTTGTTATTCCAGTGACGGTGGTGGAGAGGCGAACCTCGACATTTTTCTTTGCTACAGCGTTGTTTATATAAGTGCTGAGTCCGCCAGCGATAGAGAAGCTGCGAGGTAGCGATTTATCCTTTGGACGCTTCTTTAGTAGTAGGTCAGCGGCAACATTATCTGACGTTTGGCAGATAACGGCGCTTGTCATAGGGCCTACAAGGTCATCGTAATTCTTTTTGCCCACAATAGCCGAATAGTAATCCTTAACAGTCATCTTGTTTTTTACATATTTAGAGGCTTTAAAAACGTGCGTCAAGAGATCGAGAGGGTGCAGCCTCGAGTAGATAGAGCTAATCTTGCTGTTCTCTACGAATAGGTATTTAGCCTTTGTTTGCGGCAATATGGAGGATTCCATATTCATCTCTTTTAATGCCTCGATCATAGTTGCATAGCTTGAATATATTGTATGTGCGCCAAGCTCTGTGAAGAAATCGCTATCGGCGTACGGTTTAAAGCTCTTTATGCAGCCGCCAAGGTAGTCGTTCTTTTCGATAAGTGCGATCTCTTTGCCCGATTTTGCAGCGTA
>JAITWF010000004.1 GCA_031285415.1 Deferribacteraceae bacterium | reverse complement strand
GGATTACAAATACAAGATCTCAAGCTCTAACCCAAACTTTGGCAGATGGCAGATCGCTGGCAGGGATAAATTCAATGTCGATAGCAATCTTATCGACGACTGGATGGATGAAAACCTCCTATCGTTCACAAAGATACTGCACTGGATATACAAGTTTGAGCTATGCATGTGCCAATACGTATTCACATCTAAGATCTTCTCAATGTTTGATGAGAACACATTGAAGATCTTATCTACGCTCGATATCTTTAGCAACAGGAACTCAAGGCTACAGCCTGTTGGGATCGCCCCCTACTACTTTAGCTGCTCCGTAGAGGAGGAGAAGAGGGCTTTTGAGCGAGCAGATAAGATTATCGCAATTCAACGAGAGGATGCGAAATTTTTTAAAGCTAATACAGATAAGCCTGTTCATACTATTCCCTATTTAACAAAGAAAAAATACCTTGCGCAAAAAAATATTAATGGTAAGTTATCGGTGGGGTATCTTGCGTCAACTAACGAACCGAATATTCATGCGATCGAACGCTTTATCTCCTGCATAAAGGGGGTAGATACTGTTCATCTACATATCGCTGGCAGTATCTCTGACTCTATAAAACAGAGGCAGGATAATGTGTCTGTTATCGGTAGCGTAGTAGATATTGAAAAGTTCTATACAGAGCATGACCTATACATAAACCCAGATGAGTTTGATTCGGGATTAAAGATAAAGACGGTGGAGGCGCTGGCATATGGTCGTCCTATCATCTGCACCGCCGCTAGCTCCTCTGGGATAGATGTAAGTGCGCCATACCATCTGGCAAAAGATGCAGCGCAGTGCGCCGATCTTGTGCGTGCCTGTATCGATAATAATACACTCCTTCAAGAGATGCACGATGAGAGCATGCGAGTGTACGATAGCTTTGTAGATAAGTATAAAGAACAGTGTACATTAAAAGAGTTAATATAATATAAAGGTAGCGAATGTCAAAGAGGAGCCTTATATTCGACGCAACTATACTTGCGTCCATACTACATAAAAATTCGAATAGAAGTGGTATTCTCTGGGTGGCGTATAATATCTTAAAGGAGTTTGTCCGGCAGGACAACTTTGATATATCGCTCTACTGCGCCCACGACAAGGCACGCGAGATCTTATCCTCCGACAATCCGTACCTAAAGTTTGTAAAAAAACTACCAATAGTAAACTTCCCTATCACTGAACCTGTAACGATTACCCGAAGCACATATCTAGACCTAAAGAGCTATTCATCGTTCATGAACGTTAATCCACATGACGATTGGGGGATATGGACAGGGGCGCACTCCTCATTCCGAGTGAAACTCAACAATGAAGAGATCAAAACTCTCGAAATAGCAATCGAAACCCCTATGATCTTCCAATCGGTGCAGTCGTTCAGCATAACGAATAGCAAGGGGAGGATATACGCCTCATACAAGAAGGTGAACTTCCCTCAATCGGTACAGTTCACAGTACCTAAACGAGATATAACCAACGATTTCACTGTGAATATCAACGTCGAGGGCGCTTCATCTCCTAAAAGTGAGGGGGTAGGCGAAGATCCAAGAACGCTAGGCGTTGGAATTAGCTCCATCATCATAAAGATCGATGGGGTAGAGCCGAAACCTAAAAAGAAAAAAAATATTAAAGGCGTTGACTTATTTTTTCAAAAAGTTTACCATAAATTATATACTAAAGGTGTAAATTGCAGATATTTGAAAGATTACGATCTATTCATATCGCCTGTGCATAAGGTGCCAGATGAGGTGGCAAGGGCGAAAAACATAGAGAAGTATACGATACTATACGATATCGCCCCATTTGTGCTAGCAGATTATAATAAAGGCTCTGGCGAGGGGTGGCTAAGAGAGCTTGTATACTCTATGAACAAACGAGATCGCTACTTTTCGATCTCTGAACATACGAAGAGTGATTTTCTGGACTTTCTGCCGCAGATAGATTCAAAACAGATTACTGTAATACCGCTTTCAACTGGAGTTAGCTACAAGGTAGAGAGGGATAAGTCAAAAGTTGCCAAGGTGAAGGCAAAGTATAATATCCCTACAGATAAAAGATATATATTTTCATTATGCACTATGGAGCCTCGAAAAAACCTCATATTTGCGGTAAAAAACTTTGTCCGCTTTGTGAGGGAGAGTGAGATAGACGACATGATCCTTGTGCTTGGTGGCGGACATTGGGCAGAGTTTATTGATAAACTGAGAGAGGTTGTGAACGACTTAGGCGATAGCTCTCGATATATGCAGCATATCGGCTATGTAGATGATGAAGATATGAACACGCTATACTCTGGCGCAGAGTTCTTCGTCTATCCATCGCTCTATGAGGGCTTCGGAATGCCGATCTTAGAGGCGATGAAATCTGGCTGCCCTGTTATCTGCTCCAATACCTCCTCTATGCCAGAGGTGATAGGAAAGGCTGGGATAACGGTCGACCCAACTGACGACGCTCACTTTGTGCATGCTCTCAAGAAGATGTACTACGATAGTGCATTCAGAGAGCAGTGCGTAAAGAGGGGATTAGCGCAAGCAAAGCTCTTCTCATGGAAGAGAGCTGTAGATATAATGACGAATACGATAAATGGTGATGGCATTTGTTGATAACCGTGAAGCATGAAAAACACGTCACTGCGGACTGCTTGCACAGGGCAATCTTTCCGCTGCGCTAAACGCTCCTGCTAGTCGCTTATTTTAACGTGACTAAAGGGAACGTGCTGCACAATAGAGGCAAGCATAGCTCACGGCAGTGCCGCAATGACGAATGGTTGGCAGTGTCTTATGTAATTCAAAGATACCGTTACCCAATACAATAAAACTAATGGGCATATATGAAGAAAAAATTACTATTTGATGCATCTATACTTACTGCGATACGACAGAAAGACTCTAGCAGATCAGGGATCCTGTGGGTTGCGTACAATGTAATAAAGGAGCTTTTAAGGCAGGACAAATTTGATCTGCACCTCTACTGCGCTCCAGAAAGAATGCGAGAGCTGCTCTTCGGACTGAGTGGAGAGTTACGCTTCTTAAAAGATCTGCCTATTATAAATATTGAGCCACAAAAGGCGATCAAAACAAGCGCCTCTATCGACATCTCCGACTATCAAACCCTCCTAACAGAGTACACCTGCGAACCTTGGGGGGTATGGACGAGCAAGAGAGCAATATGCACCCTACTATTCGATGTAGCAGAGATTAAAGATTTAGAGATAATAATAGATCTGGATATGGCGTATAAATCTGTTAAATCATATAGCATAACAGATGAAGCTGGCAACATATATGCAAAATGCCCTAGTGGGCAGCGTATGGTCTCGTTCAAGATACCACTCAAAGATATAAAGAACAACAAAGTCATATTTTATCTAGATGCCGAGGGCGCCGCTTCACCTATGGAGACAGAGGGGGCTACCGACCCACGAGTGCTGGGGCTTGGAGTGAAGGCGATAACGGTAATTATCAACGAAGAGTACCCGAAACGAGCAGAGGCTATAGAGGTGATAGAGCCTAAAAAAGCCACAGTTATGGAGCGATACGTTGCACTAAGGGATAGAAAGAATAGTGCAAAGAGGGACAAAAAGTATATCGCCCTCTTCTTTCGGCTGTCACTTATGGTGCTATACAAGATCTACTTCCGCTTTCATAAGGAACCCACAGCAGTCGTAGCGACAAAGGACAACCCTATCTATACGAACTACCTCAAAGAGTGCGAGCTGTTCCTATCGCCGATGTATAGGGTGCCTGCGGAGATCGCAAAAATAGATAGTATTCATAAATATACGATCCTATATGATCTGATCCCTCTTATATTTGAGGAGTATAGCAAACAGCCTGCAAATAAATGGATACAAGAGCTTGCAGACTCTATAAATCCAACAGACTACTACTTTTCTATATCGAAACACACTCGCAAAGATTTCATACATCTAGTGCCGAAGATCAACCCTGATCATGTTAGTGTGATACCGCTATCCACAGGGCTTTCGTATGCACCGATTAAGAAACAGGCGGATATCGACGCCGTTAAGAAAAAATATAAGATCCCTGCTAATAAAAAATATGCACTCTCTCTATGCACGCTAGAACCTAGGAAGAACCTTGTATTCGCTGCAAAAAACTTTATCAAGTTCATCGATGAGAATAAGGTAAACGATCGACTCTTTGTACTCGGTGGCGGACATTGGGCAGGGTTCATAGCGCAGCTTGAACAGGCATTGGATGGTGTAAAAAATGCTGAAAAGTATATAAAACATATCGGCTATGTGGACGATGAGGCTATGACTCCGCTCTACTCTGGCGCAGAGTTCTTTAGATATATGTCTCTGTATGAGGGTTGTGGTATGCCGCTCTGAGAGGCGATGAAATCTGGCTGCCCTATTATCTGCTCAGATGTATCATCTATGCCTGAGGTGGTTGGAGACAGTGGGATACAAGTTCCCCCACACAGCGATAAAGATCTTATTGCTGCACTCAAAAAGATGTACTCCGACAAGCAGTTTAGGGATAGTTGCATAGAGAAGGGGCTGAAACGTGCAGAGCTGTTCACATGGGATAACTCTGTGAATGTAATCACTGAAAAGATGATGAGTAGATGAAGAAAAAGTTAATATTTGATGTATCTATTCTTATTGCGATATTACAGAAAAACTCCAGCCGTTCAGGGATCTTATGGGTTGGGTATAATGTGATAACGGAGCTTTTGAGGCAAGATAAGTTTGATCTATACCTCTACTGCGCCCCAGATCGAATGAGGGAGCTACTCTTCGGATTAAATCGAGAGCTAAGCTTTCTAAAGGGGCTACCGATCATAAATATCGAACCACAGAAAGTGATTAAATCTAGTGGGCAGATCGATCTATTTGATTATAAAACGTTTATTAATGAGTACTCCTGCGAATCGTGGGGGGTGTGGACAGCCCAAAAGGCGACATGCAGCCTACTATTAGATGTTGCAGAGATTAACGATCTTGAGATCTCTATAGATCTTCAGATGGTGTTTAAACCTGTCACCTCGTATAGCGTCACAGGTGAATCGGGCGAGGTATACGCCCAATGCCCTAGCGACCAGCGAGTGCTATCGTTTAAGATACCGCTCAAAGATATAAAGGACAATAGGGTTATATTTCATATAAATGCCGAGGGTGCCTCCTCCCCTAAAGATATTGGACTCTCTGGCGATACACGTGTGTTGGGGCTTGGAATAAAGGGGATATGGGTAACGATTAATGAGGAGAACCCTCCACATCGAGAGGCTCCGAAACCTCCCATCGAGCAGCGATACATCGCCCTGCGAGAGAGAAAGAACCGCGCTAAGAGGGATAAAAAGTATATCGCCCTCCTCTTTAGACTATCACTTATGGTGCTTTATAAGATCTACTTCCGCTTTCAGAAAGCCACAACGACAGTTGATAACTCTGCCTATCAGGAGTATCTCAAGGAGTGCGAGCTATTCCTGTCGCCGATGTTTCGAGTGCCTGATGATATTGCGAAGATGCCAAATATCAGAAAGTACGTCATCCTTCACGATCTTATACCATTTATATTTGATAACTATAATAGGCAATCTGCCGAAGGTTGGTTAAAGGATCTGGTGAACTCTATTAATTCAACAGACCACTACTTTTCAAACTCAAAGAATACTAGAAAAGATTTTATACACTTTGCACCTAAGATCTCCCCCGAAAATGTCACTGTGATACCGCTATCCACAGGGCTTTCTTATGCGCCGATTAAAGAGCTATCCAAGATAGACGCCGTTAAAAAGAGGTATAAGATCCCTGCAAATAAGAGGTACGCACTATCGATGTGTACATTAGAGCCACGTAAGAATCTGATCTTTGCTGCAAAAAACTTTATCAAGTTCGTTAATGAAAATAAGATAGACGATCTAATCTTTGTACTCGGTGGTGGGCATTGGGCAGAGTTTATGGACGAGCTAAATAAAGCGTTAGAGGGCATTAAGGATAGTGAACGGTATATAAAACATATCGGCTATGTGGACGACGAGGATATGAATGCGCTTTACTCTGGTGCAGAGTTCTTTATATATATGTCTCTGTACGAAGGGTTTGGCATGCCGATCTTAGAGGCGATGAAATCTGGTTGCCCTATTATCTGTTCTAATGTATCATCTATACCTGAGGTGGTTGGAGATACAGGGATACAGGTTTCCCCACACAGTGATGATGATTTTATTCAGGCACTTGATAAGATGTACTCTGACAAGCAGTTTAGAGAGAGCTGTATTGAAAAGGGGCTGAAACGTGCAGAGATCTTCTCGTGGGAAAATGCAGTAGATACGATTACTAAAGAGATGATGGGGTAGGTAATGATAATAACCATATTGTGTGGCGGCGTAGGTTCACGCCTATGGCCAGTTTCAAGATCTTCATATCCGAAGCAGTTTATAAAGCTGCCCGATGGGAGAAGCTTTATACAGAAAACCTTTCTGCGTGGTATCGCTATAGAAGGGGTCACTGAGGTTGTGGTTGTTACAAATAGTGCGCTCTACTTTATGATACGAGCGGAGCTGCAAGAGGTTAATGATTCCAATATCAAGATAACATATATTCTCGAGCCTGTTGGCAGAAGCACCGCCCCAGCAGTTGCGGCAGCGGCTCTCTATAGTCACGCTGTATACGGGAACCGCTCCATGATAGTTCTCTCCGCAGATCACCTGATCAAGAGGGAGCAGGAGTTTATGGACGCTGTCGATAGGGCAGAGCTATTTGCAAAGAGGGGGAATATCGTTGTCTTCGGAATAACACCCGATCGCCCAGACACTGGATATGGGTATATTGAGGCAGTAGGCAATGAGGTGTTGCGTTTTGTAGAGAAACCATCTCTAGAGGATGCCATGCGTTACCTTGCAGCTGGAAACTACTGCTGGAACTCTGGAATCTTCTACTTTAAAACTGAAACGATCCTTAATGAGTATCAAAAGTGCGCGCCCGACCTTCTGCAAGATGTAAAGGGGTGCATGTCCAAGGTTGCTGGCGATTTTATCGAGCTAGATGTTGAAAAGTTTGCCGAGGTAGAGAATATCTCCCTTGACTACGCTATTATGGAAAAATCTGATAATCTAGCGATAATCTCATGCGATATCGGGTGGACAGATATCGGCTCATGGAATGCATACTCTAGCATGTACCTTGAAAATGAGGCTGGCAATAAGATCATCGGCGATGTTATAGCAAAAGATAGTAGCAACTGTTTTATTCGCAGTGAGGATAGATTGATAGCGACTATCGGCGTAAAAGATCTACTGATTATCGACACTCACGACGCTCTGCTCATTGCCGATAAGGCGAAGGAGCAGGAGATAAAGACCGTCTTTAATCAGCTCAAGACAGAGGGGCATGCAGCGCACAGAGATCACCAGACAACATTTAAACCGTGGGGATCTTATACATTACTGCAATCTAGCGACAACTTTAAGATTAAACATATACGAGTAAAACCGCAAGAGGCATTATCTCTACAAAGCCACCAACATCGCAGTGAACACTGGATTGTAGTGCAGGGCGTAGCAAATGTGTTTAATGGTGACGCAGAGAGTTTGGTGCGACCGAATGAGTCGATCTATATCAAGGCTGGCGACAAGCATAGAGTGCGCAACGACGGCGATACCGACCTTATCTTTATCGAGGTACAGTGCGGCGAGATCCTGGATGAAAATGATATAGAACGTTACGATGATAAGTATGGAAGAAAATAAGTCTATAAGGATTAATATATGAAGAAGGCGATCGTTACAGGGATAACAGGTCAGGATGGTGCATATCTGGCAGAATTACTCTTAGATAAAGGATATGCGGTATACGGTACCTTTAGAAGAAGTAGCTCTGTAAATAACTGGCGCATAAAGGAGCTTGGGATAGAGAATCATCCAAATTTACATCTAGTGGAGCACGATCTAACCGATCTCGCCTCTGCCATGCGAGTTGTAAAGAATATTATGCCCGATGAGATATATAATTTAGCCGCACAGAGCTTTGTGGGGGTATCATTTGATCAGCCCGTTACCACATCGGCGATCAACGGCATAGGCGTTTTAAATTTTCTAGAGGCGATCAGGCAGATAAAACCTGATACTAAATTTTATCAAGCCTCTACATCGGAGATGTTTGGCAAGGTGCAAGCCGTTCCACAGAGCGAAACTACGCCCTTCTACCCACGCAGCCCATACGGCGTATCAAAGCTATTTGCACACTGGATGACGATCAACTATCGTGAATCTTATAATATCTTCGCTTGCAGCGGTATTCTATTCAACCACGAATCACCATTAAGGGGCAAAGAGTTTGTAACTCGCAAGATTACCGATACAGTTGCTCGCATAAAGCTCGGTATGCAAGATAAACTTGAGCTAGGCAATATGTCTGCCAAGAGGGATTGGGGATATGCAAAGGAGTATGTAGAGGGGATGTGGCGGATGTTGCAGGCAGAGAAGCCTGACACCTATGTGCTTGCTACAGGTAGAACTGAAACTGTCAGAGATTTCACCTCAATGGCGTTCAAGGCCATCGGTGAGGAGATCGTCTGGCAGGGAGAGGGGCAGGATGAGATAGGCAGGTCTGCCACAAGTGGCAAAGTATTGGTATCTGTTAATCCTCAATTCTACCGTCCAGCAGAGGTGGATCTACTGATAGGAGATCCAGCACGAGCGCACGAGCAGCTAGGCTGGAAACCACAAACAACGCTAGAGGAGCTGTGCGCAATGATGGTTAAAGCCGATCTGCGTCGCAATGAAACCGATCAATCATACTAAGAAGACGCTGCTCTTCGATGTATCTGTCCTCTCTAACGCCCTGAATAAAGGTTCGGGGCGCAGTGGGATATTTTGGGTGGCGTATAACCTACTCGTGGAGATCATGAGTAGGCACATCTTTGAAATACGATTCTACTGCGCTCCCGACAGAATGGACGACTTTTTGCGAGCAAGGGAGCAGCTCTTCACCTCATGGAAAGAGATCCCTATAGTCAACCTTTACAATCACCCCTCAAAACGTATATATCAGATATATAGGGAATTGAAATCTCGAAAGGATAACACCCTCCCCTTGAGGGAGGGTCGAAACGTGAAACATTTCGGGGAGGGGTTGCAGGAAGATAACCCCCCACCGAAGCTAAAGCTTCGACTCCCCCTCAAGGGGGGAGTGTCACGACTCTTCTGGCTCTCCTTAATGGCATTCATGCGCCCTATCCTACTCCTTTCACGCAGGGCATACCATAAGATCGCAAATATAGATGAGTGCGATATCTTCTTTTCACCTATGAATAGCGCACCAGATGAGATAATGAGGGCTGGGCATATAAAACGGTTCACCATCCTACACGACGTCACCCCATTGGTACTCAATAACTATAACCAACAGGCGTGGAATAGCTGGCTAGGCAAACTTATACGATCCATGAATACAACCGACCACTACTTTGCAAATTCGGAGCATACAAAAGGCGATTTTATTAAATATGCACCCACTATCAGTAGTGAACAGATCACAGTTATCCCTCTATCCACAGGGCTTCCATACTTTCCTGAAACGGATTCAGAGCGACTTGCTGCCGTGAAGGCAAAGTATAATATCCCTACCAACAAGCGCTATGCCCTATCGTTATGCACATTAGAGCCTCGCAAGAATCTACCGTTCGCTGTAAAGAACTTCATTCGATTTATTGAGGAAAATAATATAAACGACCTCGTTTTTGTCTTGAGTGGTGGACATTGGGGGGAGTTCAAAGCTATTATAGAGCGTGAAATAAGCGGTATAGAGCTGATTATCAGTACTGGGTATATCGATGACGAGGATATGAACACCCTATACTCTGGTGCAGAGGTCTTTATCTATACATCGCTCTACGAGGGGTTTGGCATGCCTATATTAGAGGCTATGCAATCTGGCTGTCCAGTTATCTGCTCCAACACCTCCTCTATGCCAGAGGTTATAGGAAGCGCAGGAATAACGATAGACCCAACTAACGACGATGAACTCGTTGAGGCTTTAAATAAAATGTACTTCGATCATGAATTTAGGCAGGAGTGCATAAGTAAAGGAGTTGAGAGGGCGAAGCTCTTCTCGTGGAAAAAGGCGGTGGATATAATTTGCGAAACAATATAGAAAGCGCACTAAATAATTTTATCGAGAGCTATTGCGCAGAAAATAGCATTACGCCGATCTGGCAGACTCCGATAGTTCGCTACGCCTCTGTCGATAGCCCTATTATACGAAAGCTGAAAACGCTCGTCATCCCTGAACATATCATGCCAGAGGATCTTCTACCCACTGCCAAAAGTATATTAAGCTACTACCTCCCCTTTCAAGATGGGGTCGGCAAGAGCAATATCGGTAGCGATATATCATCGCCAGTGTGGGCCAATGCATATAGCGTAACGAATACGATGGCAGTTCAGCTAAATCTAATGCTTGTGGAGTATATAAAGGGGCTTGGCTACGACGCCGCCACTCCAGGCAACCCTGGACGTATAGCGGAGGGGATATTCTTTAGCAACTGGTCGCAGCGGCATATCGCCTACGCCGCAGGTCACGGCAGCTTCGGATTAAACAATATGCTTATAACTGAGAGGGGCTGCTGCGGACGATACTTTTCGATAGTAACAACACTTCCCTTCGCAGACGAGATATACAAGGGGGAGAGATGTCTGTATAAACGCAATGGAGGCTGTAAGATCTGCGTGAAACGTTGTCTAAACGGCGCACTGACTACTGGTGGATTTGATCGAGAGCTGTGTAGCGTTATGGGCGATAGAAATGCTAAGATATACAATGGGTCGACTATCTGCGGCAAATGCGTCGTTGGTCTCCCCTGCTCGAATAGGGAGCCGTAAAAATATCTTGTTTTGATAATCAATAAGCTATAATACATCTTATTAAGAGGGTAATAGTGTTTAGTAAGGAGAGATAATCATGGCTGATTTAAAAAAGAACAAAGAAATAAGCAGACTTACAGATCTTGAACTACAAGAGATTGAGTTTAACACAAAAATAATAGGTGAAATTTTAAAAGCTCGTAACGGAAAAGGGATAACTCAAAGAGAGCTAGAAGCAATCACTGGCATAAAACAGCCAATGATTGCCAGAATCGAAAAAAATGAAGTCGATCCACGATTAACAACGATTTTTCGACTCCTTGAGCCGTTAGGCTTAACTCTCGCCGTTGTCCCTAAAGAGGCGGTATAGATCTACCGCCCACCCCTCTCTATCAGCTCGAATAGCTCCCTTCTGGAGTGAATCTGTAGCTTGGAGTACAGATTTTTTCTATAACTTTTCACGGTGTTTTCGGTTATTCGCATGATCTTTGCCATCTCGGGGTTGCTGTATCCCTGCATAATCAGCTCTGCAATCTCTATCTCATACCTTGCAAGTTTGTCAAAGGCATATTCAGTTAAGATACTAAGTGTGTCATTGGATGGAGTGATCGGTTGCGACCCCTTAACTTCAACCCTCTTAGTCCCTATATTACTGCGCATAAAATGGATTAGATACGGTGAAAGTACGAAGTACAACATCGCCAGTACAACGGTGACAAGCAGATATATCAGATATAAAAACTGCATATTATCCTTTAGAGCGTAATAGATCAGATAATGTGTTACCAGAGCAACAATCGCACTGATCATAATGATCGGCAGAGTAAATCTTGATGGATAGCGTTCCATCAAAATTATCCCACTATAACTGGCATTTATCCCCTGGATGACCTTGCCTGCGCTTATCAGTACAATAGCAGGTATGATTGATGCTGGGATATATGAGGATAGTACAACACCTAAAAAACCAAGCACTCCTAGAGATACCAATACAGAGCCACTTCGGAACGGATTTATGCCGATACGCTTCCACAGTACATACAGCACAACAAAGGAGAGTACGACGGATAAATCTAATACAGTATGACCACTTGGCACGCTTTGTACGACAGTTTCGCTAAACAATACGATAACAGTACTCAATAGTAGCAGAATACAGATTCCGACAAGAAGCATGCGAGGAGGCACAAGCTCATCACCTTTATAAACATATCTCGGCCAGACCTTTTTTGGTAGATGGCAGAAAAAATAGAGATAACACAGAGATACCACCACAATATATGCATTGAAGCCTATAAATGACAGTGAAATCCCACTCTTCTCCAATATTACCTCGACAATAGGGCGGATAGTATAGATTAAAATAACGGCTTTTATCGCTGTCTCTTTGGTGAACAGGCTGATTATAATAATTGGCTTTAAAGCCAATATAAAAACATCAGTGAGAGATTGTAATAGGTACACAACAAACAGTAGATTGCTGCTCAGCGG
>JAITWF010000180.1 GCA_031285415.1 Deferribacteraceae bacterium | reverse complement strand
AAAACCTCGTCGGCAAAGATGTCGCATTCCTCGTAGATGGGATGACGAAGATCTCTAAGATCGAATTTAAATCCAAAGAGGACAAACAGGCGGAGAACTTCCGCAAAATGCTCCTATCGATGACGGAAGATGTGCGAGTGATCCTGATAAAGCTCGCCGATCGCCTTCATAATATGCGCACGATCGACTCCCTTCGCCCTGATAAACAGGTGCGAATTGCAGAGGAAACTATGGGAATCTATGCCCCCCTTGCAGACCGTCTTGGTATCGCATGGGTGAAGTGGGAGCTAGAGGATCTATCGTTTCGAGTCCTAAACCACGAGATGTATCAGGAGATCTCGCAGAAGATAAAACTTAACCGCACCGACAGAGAGCAGTACCTCGATAGAGTGCGAGAGATGGTCTGCAAAGAGCTAGAGAACCAAGGAATAAACGGCTCGGTCGCTGGCAGGCCAAAACATTTCTATAGCATATATAATAAGATGATCAAGAAGCAAACCACCTTTGAAGATATCTTTGATCTGCTGGCGTTACGTGTGCTTGTGGATACTGTATCACAGTGCTACGGCGTATTAGGGATAATTCACTCACTATTTAGACCGATAGAGGGGAAGATCAAAGATTATATCTCTATGCCAAAGGCGAATATGTATCAGTCGCTACACACCACCGTTATGGGGCCTGGTGGGCAGATAGTAGAGTTTCAGATCCGCACCAATCAGATGCACCATATTGCGGAGGAGGGGATCGCCGCCCACTGGAAGTACAAAGAGGGGAAGGCGTTCAACCCGAAAGAGGATAAACAGTTTGTACAGCTCCGCCAGTTGCTAGAGCAGAAAGATGGCGACTCGAAAGAGCTAGTAGAATCACTCAAAGGCGATTTCCTACAGGCGCAGATCTACGTATTCACCCCCGATGGAGATGTTGTGGAGCTGCCAGTCGGCTCTGTGCCGATCGATTTTGCCTACGCCGTCCACTCTGAGGTAGGGAATAAATATAGTGGAGCAAAGGTGAACGGCAG
This sequence comes from Deferribacteraceae bacterium, assembly GCA_031285415.1. Classification (GTDB taxonomy): domain Bacteria; phylum Chrysiogenota; class Deferribacteres; order Deferribacterales; family JAISNW01; genus JAITWF01. The sequence continues at coordinate 15,085 of JAITWF010000180.1, read as the reverse complement.
GATCGTAAACCTTCGATACAAACTCCAGAGTGGCGACAAGCTCGAGATTATCACAAGCCCTACTCAAGAGCCACGCAAAGATTGGCTCGATGTGGCAAAAACCTCTCGTGCAAAAACTCGCATACGAGCATATCTGCGTAAGAAAGACAGCGAGAGGGCGATTGCGGAAGGGTTTAGTCTATTAGAGAGGGAGTTTAAGGAGCGTGGCGGAAGCTTTAAAACCGTTATTGACACACCAGCCGATATAGCAAAGGTATTTGATAAAACGAATACAAACAACATCGACGAGCTTTATAGCGGTATCGGCTTCGGCATGATCTCACCATTCAAGGTAGTCCATCTATTCTATCCTACAGATGAACGCACAGACGAGAGGGTATTTAAGAGCAGGGCGACAACGGCAGAGCCGTTCTACATCGACGGCGTCGATGGGATGATGATGAAGATCGCTCGCTGCTGCAATCCACTACCAGGCGACGATATCGATGGATACGTCTCCACCGGCAGAGGGATTATCGTGCATAAGAGAGATTGCGTCAACCTGCGTGGGCTTGCGGCGATAAATAAAGACCGATTGGTGGATGTTGCGTGGTCGAAAGAGGTGAACTTTCATGCGCCAGTCAAGATAACAGCAATCACCCGAAACACACACGGCATGATGAACGAGATCACAGAGGTCGTTAAAAATATGAAGATCAACTTCGTCGAGTACTCCGCTAAATTTACAGGCGGAGGGGAGTCGGAACATAAATTCAGCGTGGAGATCCATAATAAAGAGGAGATCAACCTGCTGCTCACAAAGCTATCACAGATCGAGGGGATGATAGAGGTGAAGAGAGCGTAAGTAAAGCATTGACATTTGATAACTTTTAAGTATCATAAAGGTGAGAGTCATAATGTATAAAGTATATCTTTATGAGGATGAGTCTGGAAACAGTCCGATATACGATTACATACAAGATTTATCAAAACGGACTGATAAAAGTAGCAGGATAAATCTTAACAAAATACGTGAGTATGTGAAATATTTAAGGCTACATGGGCAAGCGGCAGGAGAGCCGTTCATAAAGCACATCGATGGCGACATATGGGAGCTTCGACCGATAAGAAATAGAATTTTATTTGCTGCATGGAGCGATAATGGTTTTATTTTACTTCATCACTTCATAAAGAAAACACAGAAAACGCCAGCAAGAGAGATCGAGCAGGCAAAGCGAAATTTGAAAGATATAAAGGAGCGAGGAATTTCTAATGAAAGAGTGGAATGACAATTTTGATAGAGAGATACTCACTGCCGATGAATTGCAGGTAAGTAATTTAAGGGTATCTATAATAAGCGAACTTATAAAGGCACGCAATAATCAAAAGATATCTCAACGAGAGCTTGAGCGCATGAGCGGCATAAGGCAGCCCATTATATCACGTCTGGAGTCTGGAGCTACCGATCCTATGCTTGACACAGTATTAAAACTGCTAGCGTCACTAGGCATGACCCTTGAAGTGGTACCTATGAAGAGGGTTGGCTAACCCTCCCCATTACGACTTCATATTAATAAATTGCAGCGGCACATCTAGCTCTGCACCCTTTAGGAGAGCGATCACCTCTTGCAGATCGTCGATCTTCTTCCCAGTCACACGCACCTTATCGTCCATAATAGACGCCTGCACCTTTAGCCCTGACTCCTTTATAGCAGCGGTTATCTTCTTCGCCTGCTCTTTATCCAAGCCCTTCTTGAGCTTCACTACACGGCGAAGCAGCGAGCCACCAGCCTTTTCAACATCTTTAAACTCCAAGGTGCGGTTGTCCACCCCTCTCTTCAAGCAGGCAGAGATCAACATCTCACGAAGTGAGCGCATCTTCATATCATCGTTCGTGGTCATGATGATCGTCTCATCTTTCTTATTCAGCTCAATCTCAGTGTTGGAATCTTTAAAGTCAAAACGGCTTGAAACCTCCTTCTTGAGGTTGTTCACTGCGTTATCGACTTCCTGCATATTAATATCGTTTACTGCGTCAAATGACGGCATCCTTATCTCCTTTATAAAAGTCATTAGATCAGATGTAGCGCAAGGCGGCTTGAAAAAATACAATCCGATGTGTACATGAGACGTACATGAGGATTGGATTTTTTCAAACAACACAGCGATACGCTAATATAATGACTTTTACTTTTTACCTGTTACCCAAATAACCATTATCTCCACAAACGCCGAGAATCCCATCGCCGCATATATATACGCCTTCGGCATATGGTAGCCTGTGCCGTTTATCATCAGCATAATACCGATCAGCACGATAAAGCAGAGCGCCAGCACCTTTATAGAGATATGTTTATTGATCACCTTCACGATAGGGCCTGATCCGAAGAGCATGACAGCCATAGCGATCGAGATCGCAAGCACCATTATCGGCAGCTGATTCGACATCCCCACAGCGGTAATCACTGAATCTAGGGAAAATACGATATCAAATATACCGATCTGTAGCACGACAAGAAACAGCCCACCCTTTGCGGCGTGCCTCTCCCCCTCCTCTTTATGCTGGCGCATTACCCACAGCTCATGAAGCCCTTTGTACAGCAGGAAGAATCCGCCGAAAAACATCACCAGATCTCGCACCGATACTGGATGTGTCGAGATATGAAAGATCGGCGCAACAAGGCTTGCAAGCCAAGACATCGTAAAGAGTAGGCATACTCTCGTTAATAGCGCAAAACCTATGCCTAAGCGGCGTGCAATATCTTGTCTATTTTGAGGTAGCGCACTTACCAGTATTGCGATCATCACAAGGTTATCTACACCCAATATAATCTCAAGGGTGGCAAGGGTGGCTAATGTAATCCAAGCGTCGGGGCTAGTTATCAATTCTATCATATTATCCTCATACCTACACTAATGGGTAGCTGCCAGAGAAACAGGCTGAGCAGCAATCGTTCTCATTTATTGCACCTTTCAGATTATCTAGCGTTAGATAATCTAGCGTCGTTGCGCCGATAAACTTTCTTATATCTTCAAGGTTATATCTATTTGCTATCAGGTCGCTCTTATCGGGGGTATCGATCCCATAGCGACATGGAAAAAGCACAGGTGGAGAGGCTATGCGCATATGCACCTCACTCGCCCCTGCATCTTTCAACATCTGCACGATCTGCATGCTCGTAGTACCACGAACGATTGAATCATCCACCACTACGATACGCTTCCCTGCTATTATACTATCCACAGGGTTTAGCTTTACCTTCACCCCGAAGTTGCGAATCTCCTGCATAGGGCGGATAAATGTGCGCCCAACGTAGTGATTTCGCACAATACCAAGCTCAAATGGCAATCCAGACTCCTGTGCATAGCCGATAGCCGCCGCTATCCCAGAATCTGGTACAGGGATCACAAGATCCGCCTCTACCTTATCCTGCCTAGCAAGCCGTCTGCCGCACTCCTTGCGCACCTCATACACTGGTAGCGAAAAGAGCGTTGAATCTGGCCTTGCGGTATATACATATTCAAAGACACACGGTGCAACCTTGTATCCATTAATCTTTGCATACGACTCTACGCCACTATCCGATATAACGACCATCTCTCCAGGTTCGATCTCCCTGACATACTCGGCATTTAAAAGATCAAGTGCGGCAGTTTCACTTGCCACAACGTATGCGTTATCGGTTGTTTTCCCTAATATTAGCGGTTTTAATCCGTTCGGATCACGAAACGCTATCAGCTTATCGAGAGACATAAACAGTACAGCATATCCTCCCTGCAAGCTCTTCATCGTCTCGAGTATTGCACTTTCAAGTGGCATATCGGCAGCTTTTTGAGCTATCAGGTGCAGTATCACCTCACTATCGGCGTCGGTAGTGAAGATCGTTCCACGCCTCTTGAGTGACTGGCGTGCCTCATCTGTCAAGAGTACGCCGCTCAACGATATTGCCAGCTGTCCTAACGGAAGCTCCGCTACTAGCGGCTGCAAATTTCTCACATGACGATCTTTTGACGTGCTATACTTATTATTGCCGATAGCGATCTTCCCCTTTAATGTAGGGAAAACCTGCTCTTTATAAACATCTGCCACTAACCCCTGCGCCCTATGGACACAGATCACCTCACCGTCAGAGGAGGCGATACCTGATCCCTCCTGCCCACGGTGCTGTAGGGCGTACAGACATGAATATGTCAATCTCGCCGCATTGTCGGATCCGTAAACTCCTGCTACTGCCATTATATAATCCTTATTTCTATTTCACCAGTTCTGGAATAACCTTCTCATATATTGCAGTCGCTTTCGCCATCGACACATTTAGTGTCGGCGTGCTGCCACAGCTGATTACAAGATTTTCGCCGCCTGTTGTCCCAATCTCTTGGCACTTTAGCCCCTTTTTATCGCATAGCGAGCTGAACGCCTTCATATTCTTCGGCTCAATCTCCAAGATCATCATCGGCGACTCACCGAATAGCAGTGCGTCGGCACGCCCCTTCGCTGGTAGCGACACCTCTGCACCGATCATCGATCTCATCCCCATCTCAAATAGGGCAACGGCGATACCGCCCTCTGCTACGTCGTGAGCGGCAGAGATTAGCTGCTCCTTCGCACCCTTCTCCATTATCTTGAATAGTGCTGTGTGGAGGTCAAAGTTTACCTCTGGCACTACGCCCACAGTTTTCTCATGAATAATATCTAGATAGTGGCTTGCGTCGATCTTCGTCGGAATCTCGCCAAGAAGTACGATCTTATTGCCCACCCCTTTAAAGAATGAGGTGATACGATCCTGCACATCATCTAGTACGCCAGTCATCACCACCGTCGGTGTTGGTTGTATTGCATTCCCCTCGGTCTCATTGTATAGGCTCACGTTTCCGCTCACCACAGGGGTGTTGAATGCAAGCGAAGCCTCCGCCATCCCCTCTATAGCCTCCACAAGCTGATACATTACATGCGGCTTCTCTGGGTTGCCAAAGTTTAGGCAGTTGGTAAGAGCGAGTGGTCGTGCGCCACTTGCCGCCACGTTGCGAGCCGCCTCCGCTACAGCATGCTTTGATCCCTCTCTAGGGTTGAGATAGCAGAATCTGCTGTTGCAGTCCGACGACATTGCAACACCCTTCTTGCTCTCTGGCAGACGCACAACTGCGGCGTCGCTCCCTGGAAGAACCACAGAGCCGATCTGCACCATATGATCGTACTGCTCCCACACCCAGCGTTTGCTCGCTATCGTAGGATCGTTTAATAATTTATAGAAGATCTGATCGAGTGCCGATGGCACAGGGATCTCTGATTGGTCAAATTTTGCCATATCATCGAGCCAATCGGGGCGAGAGTATACACGCTGATATAGTGGCGCATTATCTGACAGTGGGGCTGCAAGCACAGAGGCAACCTCCTCATCCTGCCAGAATAGGCGCACATAACCATCATCCGTTACCTCACCGATCACGGCGGCGTCTAGATCCCATCTATTTACTATATCGATAACTTCCTGCTCTCTCCCCTTTTTTGCCACCAGAAGCATACGCTCCTGCGACTCCGAGAGCATTATCTCGTACGGTCCCATCTTGTCTTCACGTAGCGGCACACTATCGAGATACATCTTTACGCCGTTGCCAGCCCTGCCAGCCATCTCGAATGCAGAGCTTGTAAGCCCTGCCGCACCCATATCCTGAATACCCACAAGGGCGTCTGTCTGCATAAGCTCTAGACACGCCTCTAGGAGAAGTTTCTCTTTGAATGGATCGCCTATCTGCGTGTTTGGACGTTTCGACTCGCTCGATTCAGAGAACTCCTCCGACGCCATAGTTGCGCCGTGGATACCGTCTTTGCCAGTCTTTGCACCGATATATATAACAGGGTTGCCTACGCCGCTCGCCTCTGCTGTGAAGATCTTGTCCTCACGTACTAGCCCTAGTGCGAAAGCGTTCACCAATGGATTGCCATTATAGCTTGCATTAAACGCCACCTCGCCGCCTACAGTTGGCACACCGAAGCAGTTGCCGTAGTGGGCGATCCCTTCAACTACACCTTGCAATAGGCGTGGAGTTTTAGGGTGAGTGGCAGAGCCGAAGCGAAGAGAGTTCATTGCGGCGATCGGGCGTGCGCCCATAGTGAATACATCTCGCAATATACCGCCAACGCCTGTAGCTGCCCCATGGAACGGCTCGATAAACGATGGATGGTTGTGGCTCTCCACCTTGAACGCAATGCAGAGATCTTTGTCTACACGCACCACACCAGCATTTTCGCCAGGGCCATATACAACATCCTTCCCTTTAGATGGGAGTTTGCGCAGATGGAATCGGCTAGATTTATAGCTGCAATGCTCGCTCCACATAGCGGATACGCAGCCTAGCTCGATATAATTAGGGGTGCGCCCTAATATTTCACACGCCTGATTAAACTCTTTTTCGGTCATTCCCATCCCTTTAGCGATCTCTTTCGACACCTGTGGATAGTTGAAGCTTTCGTATACTTTTGACATTGAATTACCCTAAAAAATTCTTAACAGACGCAAATAATCCGTAGCCGTCTTTATTTTGCATAAGATCTTCGGCGCAACGCTCTGGGTGAGGCATCATACCAAGCACGTTTCCAGCCTTGTTTACGATCCCTGCGACGTTATCCCTCGCCCCATTTGGGTTGTACAGCTCTGATACCTCGCCATCTGGGCTACAGTAGCGGAATACTATCTGATTATATTGCAACATCTCCGCCCATGTGGCGTCGTCGACCATATAGCAGCCCTCGCCGTGCGCTATCGGCACAGTGAGCACCTGCGATTGTTTATACTCGGTAGTGAAGCGAGTATCGGCATTATCAACTCGCAGATTAACGTATTTGCAGATAAATTTAAGACCTTTGTTGCGTATAAGCGCACCTGGCAGCAGTCCTGACTCTGTCAGAACCTGAAAACCGTTGCAGATACCCACCACAAGCCCACCTTTATCGGCAAACTCCATCACTTCAGACATTATAGGCGAAAATTTCGCAATAGCTCCACAGCGCAGGTAATCCCCATAGGAGAATCCGCCAGGAAGCACTACAAGGTCGAGCCCCTTTAGATCGTGATCTTTATGCCACAGAAAGCGTGCGTCTGCACCCATCACATCTGATAGTACGTGCAGGCAGTCTCTATCGCAATTTGATCCCGGAAATCGTACAACTCCCGCCTTCACCTACTCCCCCCACTCGATACGAAACGTTTCGATTATAGGGTTTGCTAGAAGCTCTTTAGAAAACTTCTCCACATCGGCTTTAATGCTATCTTTGCTACCGCTAACAGAGATCTCAAAGACCTTATTCACACGCACATCGTTGACGTTTGAGTAGCCAGTGCGATTGAGAGCCTCTCTGATCGCCTGCCCCTGTGGATCCAAAACACCTTCACGCAGAGAGACAAATACTTTTATGTTCATCCAGACACCTCTATTAATTGATAAAATACAGCACCCTGTCAGCCGACTCAACTCTTTTATAAACAGTCCTTCGCCCCTCCGTCAGAAGCGGCTCGGCAAATCTATATACCATATAGTTATTCATAAGGATAGCACCATCTTGATATCGTACCACACCAGAGTCGCAATATTCTGGATAGTCCGCCTCGCTATATAGCGTTTTGCCATCATATATATTCACTCTAAAGATCTCTCCAAAGAGATCGTTAAAGTACAGATTATCGCCATCTACGCATGGAGCTGGCAGCTCGTACGTCATTGCGATCTCCTTTCGCCAGCTAAGCTCTTTATCATATGCCGATAGCGTATCATCCGCAAGTAGATAGATCGTATCGGCAGAGGTTGCCCGTTTAGTAGAACGGAAGAGCTCCTCTGCGACTTCGGAATCGAGCTTAGTAGAGCATATTGGTTCGGTACTGTACTCGGCGTCGGTGCAATACCCATCGGGGATAGCACTATACTGCACATCCACGCCCCCTACCTCGCTTACATTCATCACAAAGTAGCCTAATCTAGAGAAGCCTGCAAAGCCTGTATCGTGCGCAGTGGCGGAGAGGACGAGATCATCGACATATGTAAACGGCACAAGCCCCTCATCCCTTACGGTAAACTTATCAACGGAACCATCACGCTGTATAAAGTAGCAGCCGTTTGCGTCGCCATAAGTTGCAACTGTATGAGAGTTTGGTGTATCTCTATATAGCTCCATACCGGTATTGAGATCTCGCACGATCCGCTCCGCAGGGCTAGCTTCGCATAGATATGGTGTAGCCGTCTCTGCAACCGCCAGCATATCGCCATAACGAGCGATATTATTATATTGAGCGCAGTCGGAGATACTGTAAAGGTAATGTTTGGTAGCTGTAGAGACGATAAGCGTATCGTCGGAGGTGAACGCCATCTCGCCCCCCACAGGAGAGACTATACCGCCGCAAGCGTTCTCCGCAAGGTAGACTATATCGTTTTGCAGAATAGCGTCAGGATTACCATCAGAAAGGTGAAGATCTTTCACCCCTGTAGCCTCCCATAATAAGGCATGCACTCGTGAAAGGATCGTAACGCTGTATGGGTACTGTGAGGAGAGGGATATAGAGCTTTCAAACTCCTCTGGCGTCACATCACGAATCAAGCTACGGTAGTCGATAAAGTCTGCCTCGACAGCCATAGCAAAGAGTAGTAAAGCCAAAATAGTTAGCGTGGTGAGCCTTCTCATAAGTGATTCAGTATACATCTTTTAAGGGGAAATTGTCTACTGTTAATTAGTCGCCGATCTTTTACTTGTAAAAACAAGAGGGGTGATATATAGTAAACCCTGAGGGGTCGGAAGCCCCTCAGGCGAGATGCCGTTTGCTAATACGCGGCAGAGCTCGATACGAGTATCAGTGCAATGACCATGACGATAATTACGATCATGGTCTTTGCGTTTTCAACCCTTATGCCCACATCAATCACCCCCTTACTGTCAGCTTCAATGGATTCCATCCCATTGGATGTTGCGCTGAACAATTCTGGAGTTTCTTTACTTAAATAGCAAATCTATCAGGTGATGAGGCTTCTTGCCCACCTTGCCGATATATTTCAGACAGCTGACGCAGTATACAGCTACATCATCTATAGGAAAATCCTTAGCTCTCTTTTCGACAAAGGCTAGCCACTGCGCCTCAGTCATCTTATCGTACATGCTAGCCCCACAGCAGACGCTGCCAGCACGGCACTTGATAGGATCGACAACAACGATATTCATGCGAGTCAAGATCTTGCGAACGGCGTCGTACACCTCATCTTTGCCACGCACGTCGCACGAATCGTGCACCGCCATTCGCATGCCGCCGTAGTCAGGGAAGGGGAAGTCGCTATCCGCAAGCTCCTCCCACACACTTTTAGTCGCCACGCCATCATATTTTTTAGAAAAGATCAAGTCGCAACCAGGGCAGTTATTTATCAATAACAGCCCCTCATCGGGCGCACTGCGACAGCACCGCGCATATCTTTCAAGAGATGGCTCTCTCAACTTTAAAAATTGATAGAGCCTCTCCAGCTTTTCGGGTGCGTACTTAGATAAAGAGCAACTAAAGTGGAAAACTCTCTTCATTTGAGTCATTACCATCTTCCTCCATCTCGCCACCCTCCCCTTGAGGGAGGGTCGAAGCTTCTGCTTCGGGGAGGGGTCTTGCCTCCATCGGGATACACTTGCGTGCTGTTACGATAAATGCGCTATGGTTATAGATCCACATCTCTGGACGAACCGACAACCCCTCTACCTTCCATGGGCGCAGTATCAGCTCAAACGTTTCAATCTCGTCGAAGTAGCCGCACGCCCTGATACTATCCACCATGCTTTTTACCTGTAGCACTGTAGGGATATAGCTAACCAGCATGCCACCATTTTGAAGAGCATCTTTGAGGTGCGGCGTCACCTGCCACGGCTCTGGCAGATCTAATAGCACCCTATCGTACACGCCATCGATCCCCTTATAGATATCTCGCACCTCTATCGAGTGATTCTCTGGGGAGTAGCCGAAGTATGTTGAGATAAACTTCTTGGACATATCGGCGAAATCTTGACGCAGCTCATACGATGTAAGCTTCCCTGTGCCTCCCAATGCACGCAAAACCGCCATTGAGAGCCCACCCTGTCCAACGCCAGATTCCAAAATATTTTGGTGAGGCGCAATATCGCCCCACATCAGCATTGCAGCGGTGTCTTTCGGGTAAATAATCTGCGCCTGCCGCTTGATATGCATAACGTAGTCTCGATACGTTACATCGAATACTCGATATGGATGCCCACCGCTGGTCTTGCCGCCACCAACGGTATACACGACACTGCCAGAGGGAACGGCTGCGATCACGTCGTGATCGATGTAGCCGTACTGGGAGGAGAATCTGCCCTTCTCTTTCAGGGTGATCATGTGTTTGTGTTTCTTCTTGTCTGTCAGGATTACAATTTTGTAGCCTAATGGCTCGTTTGATATTTCATTCATGGGCGGATTGTAGAGCGTATGCAGATAAATATCAATAGATTTCCTACCTGCGTTGACTAAATAATAAAGTGGATTATTATGTTTAACTATGTTATATTGGAAAGCTAATCAGGCAAAGCACTTTCTAAAAGTTGCATGTGGAGGGACTTTAGATGGCAGAGAGTAATGACACAGTATATTGTTCGTTCTGTGGAAAACATAAAGACGAGGTACGCAAACTGATCGCAGGGACAGGTGTATTTATCTGCGACACATGCGTCGAACTATGTAATGAGATAGTAAAGAGTGAAGGTTTACAGATGGATAGAGGCGCAAACGACCTATCCGTGAAGCAGCTCACTCCGATGGAGATCCATAAAAAGCTTGACGAGTTCGTTATCGGACAGAATCAGGCGAAGAAGATACTTAGCGTTGCCGTTCATAACCATTATAAAAGGATAATGTACGGCAGCAAAACGCAGGGGGAGCTTGATAAGAGCAATATTCTTCTCTTTGGCCCTACTGGCACAGGAAAAACCCTTCTGGCACGCACCCTTGCACGGATATTAAATGTACCGTTTGCTATTGCAGACGCTACCACCCTGACAGAGGCTGGCTACGTCGGCGAAGATGTTGAAAATGTAGTACTAAAACTTCTACAAAACGCCAACTACGATGTAAATAGAGCGCAGATGGGGATTATCTTTATCGATGAGATCGACAAGATCTCTCGCAAAAATGATGGCCCATCGATCACTCGTGATGTCAGCGGAGAGGGCGTTCAACAGGCACTTTTGAAGATTATCGAGGGCACAGTTGCTAATATCCCACCGCAGGGGGGGCGCAAACACCCACATCAGGAGTACGTTCCTGTTAATACTACCAACATCCTATTCATATGCGGCGGCGCATTCGATGGGCTAGAGGAGATTATCCGCAAGCGCACTGGCAAAAAATCGCTAGGCTTCTCTGTCGCTGTGGATGAGAATATAAAACGCACTCGCTATGAGCTTCTCGAAAAAACAGAGCCAAGCGATCTTGTTAAATATGGACTAATCCCTGAATTTGTAGGGAGACTTCCTGTGTGCGCACCGCTAGAGGAGCTTGATGAAGATGCACTTATCCGTATCCTTGTGGAGCCTAAAAACGCACTAGTGAAGCAGTACGAAGAGATGTTAAAGTTTGATAATGTCAAGCTAACCTTCACCCAAGGCGCACTTTTAGCGATCGCAAAGCTTGCTATCAAGCGCAAGACTGGCGCACGAGGGCTACGTTCGATCCTTGAAGGGGCGATGAACGACGTTATGTATCATCTTCCATCTCGCAAAGATGTAGCAGAGTGCGTCGTCAATGAAGAGGTCATAAACTCTGGCGCAGAGCCGATATTGGTTCTGCACGACAAGAAAGAACTGGCATAAGGGCATATAAAAATATGAATACAAATAGAGTTGAGCAATACCCACTAATTCCGCTTAGAGATATTGTTGTATTCCCAGGGATTACAAAGCCGATAGTGGTTGGGCGAATGCGATCATATCATGCATTAGATGTAGCAAACTCGACCGACAAAACGCTTTTTTTAACACTCCAAAAGGATCCGAAAGCGTCGGAACCACAAGCTGACGACCTATACCCGATAGGCGTTGTGGTGCAGATCCGTCAGATGAGCAAACTGCCAGATGATACCGTTAAAACATTGGTATCAGGGCTTTATATCGCCAAAGCTGTCTCTATAGAGGAGCAGAACGGCTGCCTCTACGCTAAAGTCGTAAAAAATCCTGATACACCACTGACAGAGGCGGAGGATCACGTTTACCGTCAGATCCTTGAGAAGACTCTCGATGAATACGCAAAAACATCCAACAAGATCTCGCAGGAGCTTCTCGGCACAATATTACAGACTGGCGACCTAGGGCTTTTGGTATACACCGTAGCCGATAGCCTCACCACACGTATAGATAACCTGCAATCGATTATAGAGAAAGATACGCTATCAGAGCGCATAGACTCTGTGGTGGAGCTTATGCACACCGAGCTTGAGATTATCCGCCTAGATGAGAAGATCAAGCAGCGTGTCAAACATCAGATGTCTAAATCCAATAGGGAGTACCATCTGAACGAACAGATGAAGGCTATCCAGAAGGAGATGGGCAAAGATGACGATTTCAAAGCCGATCTAGATGAGATAGAGCAGAAGCTTACAGAGCTAAACCTGCCAGAATCTGTACGAGAGAAAGCAGAGCGTGAGCTTCGCAAGATGAAGATTATGCCACCGATGAGCGCAGAATCGACCGTCGTGCGCAACTATCTCGACTGGTTCGTGAGCCTCCCATGGGGCGTTGTCACCGAAGATAATCTAGACGTTAATAATGCCGAGGAGATCTTAAATCGTGATCACTTCGGGCTAGAGAAGCCGAAGGAGCGCATATTAGAGTACCTTGCCGTGCGCAAGCTCTCTCAAAACTTAAAAGGACCTATTATCTGTTTTGTAGGCCCTCCAGGGGTTGGCAAAACCTCCCTTGCACGCTCTATCGCTGAATCCATGGGGCGCAACTTTGTGCGAGTGAGCATGGGCGGCGTGCGAGATGAAGCAGAGGTGCGTGGACACCGCAAAACGTATATCGGTTCTATGCCTGGCAAGTTGATCCAGTACGTGCGTAAAGCTGGCAGCGAAAATCCAGTATTTCTGCTCGACGAGATCGACAAGATGGGTTCGGACTACAGGGGCGACCCTGCCGCAGCCCTTCTAGAGGCACTCGACCCAGAGCAGAATAAGCACTTTGTCGATCACTATATGGAGGTGGAGTTTGATCTATCGAAGATCTTCTTCGTGACCACCGCCAATACTATCGAATCGATCCCGATACCGCTCCTCGACAGGATGGAGATCATAAAGATCTCTGGCTACACCGAGCAGGAGAAGTATCATATCGCTCATAAATATCTGATACCAAAGCAGCTAAAGGAGCATAGCCTCGGCGACGAACGTGTACATATCGAAGATAGTGCCGTCTACGAAGTTATCAGATACTATACAAAAGAGGCTGGCGTGCGTAACCTCGAGAGAGAGGTGGCGGCACTTATCCGCAAAGCCGCTCGCAAGCTGACGAAGGAGAATCCACCTGAATCGATCACCATCACAGGCGACGATATAGAGGGGTACCTCGGCAATCGAGTCTACAGAACTCATGCGGTATACGACGATAAAGAGATCGGCGTTGCTACAGGGCTTGCGTGGACGCCGTACGGCGGAGACCTTCTACAGATAGAGGTTTCGATGTCTGAGGGCTCTGGCAAGCTGATGGTCACAGGGCAGCTAGGCGAAGTTATGCAAGAGTCTGCAAAAACTGCATTTTCAGTGGTCAAGAATCGTGCAAAACGATTCAATGTGCCTGCGTATAGATTTAAAGATTACGACCTCCACCTGCACGTGCCAGAGGGCGCTGTACCGAAAGATGGCCCCTCTGCTGGAATCACGATGACGAGCGCAATCATGTCTGCAATCGCCGATACCGAGTGCAACTGCCGTGTAGCGATGACAGGGGAGATTACACTACGTGGGAAGGTGCTTCCCGTTGGCGGAATAAAAGAGAAGGTGCTTGCGGCACACAGGGCAGGGCTTAGAGAGATCATCATGCCGAAAGAGAATGAAAAAGACTTGACGGATATACCCGATGATGTTAGAAAGGAGATCCAGTTTCATTTCGTTACCAATATTGACGAAGTGTTTGATCTGGACATTCTAAATAAAAGTGGGGTGATGTCAGTTGGCAGTTAATGCAATCGTCCGTGTAGACGGAGATAACATCGAACATGCGTTGAAACTTTTAAAGAAGAAGGTAGAGCGTGAGGGGTTGATTCGTGAAATTAAGCGTCATGCTTATTACGAGAAACCTACAGAGGTACGTCGTAGAAAACTTCTGAAAGCTCGCCGTAAACAGCAAAAGTTGCAGCGCAAAATACAGGAAAAATATAAATATTATTAGACCTGCATTTAGCCTTCTGCAAACGTTGAGGGGCGGCATAGACCGCCCACTGTGTTCTGTAGGGGCGAGGTTAGCTCGCCCATTAATTAGCCTGACCATTGTGTTGGGCTTTTTTATTTGGGGTGGGAAAATACGTTTCCCCCGCCCAACACCCCCCATCCTTTAAGGGTTCGCTACGGCGAAGTAAATTCGCCTTCGCTCAACTAATATCTTATCTACTACCGATTCGCAACTTTACTTAGCTGGAATACGCCCTTCATAAATTTGCCTGTCTCCTGACGAATATCTGTGGTAGACATTTGAAACTCTGAAAGCCCCTTTAGTGCTGATAGCATTGTAGGCTGATACTCTCTAACTCTTTTTATCTGTTTATTTGCTCGTGCTAATGATTTTGCAAACTCGGTGCTCATATATCTCTCCTTAGTAAATAGATGAATCCGCACTGCCGATTGATACAGCAATGTAGACCATCGAAAAGGGGGTACATTTGAGTCCTCGTTATTGCAGCCTGAATGCAGTGACGTGACTATTTATTTTTTCGGTGGGGCTCAACACACAAAGTGTCGATATTTTTCATTTTGTCGTATTGTGTAAGATAAGAGTCTACCGAGAGTTGTCAAGGGGAAAGATTCAACCACCCTCCCCTTGAGGGAGGGTCGAAAAAATGATTATTTTTTCGGGGAGGGGTTGATACCCATC